>DASTET010000650.1:0-18811 GCA_035709445.1 Blastocatellia bacterium
ATCTCACGCCGAGCCTGGTCAGGATTTATCGCGCCCCGAAAACGATGGTCGGAAAAGTATTCACCATCTATTTCAAGCCGAACGAATCGCTGGATCGTGGCGATCTCAGGCTCACGTCGGGGTTCAAGAGATGCACGGAAGACCTCGACAGAACCTATTATTATTTTGTGAACGACGGCGGGCTCGCTTATCAGCTTCGCCGGACGGGCGACACGCTCGAAACGATCATCTACCAGCCGTCGCGCGCAGAGGTCCGCCGCCTGGCAGTCAACACTGCATGCGTATTCTAAGATTATGAGAATAGCTTTGCTCGGTTACGGCAAGATGGGGCGCATGGTGGAGCAGGCGGCGCTCAGAAACGGGATCGAGGTCGTCTGCGTCATCGACCCTTTTGCGGAATCGCGCGGCGAGATCACCGACGCCGACGTCTGCATCGATTTCTCCGAGCCCGGCGCCGTCATGGGTAACATCGAGCGCGCAGCCGCTCATAAGCTCTCGATGGTCGTGGGCACAACGGGCTGGTACGACCGCATCGATGAGGTCCGGCGGCTGGTCGAAGAGAGCCGGATCGGGCTGGTCTATGGCTCGAATTTCAGCGTCGGCGTAAACCTCATGTTCAAGGTCGTGCGATATGCTTCGGAGCTGTTCAGCCGGTTTTCATCCTACGACCCGTTTATCGAAGAGGCGCACCACAAGTTCAAAAAAGACGCGCCTTCGGGCACAGCGATCTTCCTGAAGCGAATCGTCGAAAAAGAGTACGCCCGCGATGTCCCCACGTCGAGCACGCGGGCGGGTTACATTCCCGGCGCGCACACCGTAGGGTTCGACTCCGAAGCGGACACGCTGGCTATCACGCATGTCGCGCGCAGCCGCGCCGGTTTCGCCGAAGGGGCGGTGATGGCCGCCGAGTGGATAGCCGGGCGCAAAGGGTTTTATGAGTTCTCGGAGATTATCGAAGAACAACTTTCGGGCGCGAAACAAGTATAAGGGAGAAGACCGATGCTTGAGATTACAACATTGAAAGGCTGCGGGACGGCGCTCGTGACGCCGTTCAACGAAGACCTCACTATAGACGAGCAGTCGCTTCGCCGACTTGTGGAGTTTCAGATCGAGGAGGGAATAGATTTTCTCGTCCCCTGCGGCACGACCGGCGAGAGCGCGACCCTGAGCGATCAGGAGCAGCGGCGCGTGGTCGAGATCGTCCTTCAAGCGGCGCAGGGGCGGGTGCAGGTGATAGCGGGCGCGGGCGGCAACAACACCGCGCACGTCATCAAGCTGGCCCGCGAGTACGAGCGGCTCGGCGTGCGAGGCTTGCTCTCGGTCTCCCCCTATTACAACAAGCCGACGCAGGAGGGGCTCTACCAGCACTTTCGAGCGATATCCGAAGCGACCTCGCTCCCTGTGATCGTCTATAACGTGCCTCCGCGAACGGCGGTAAACATCCTGCCCGACACCGTAGCCCGGCTCGCCGAGATACCGAACATCGTCGGCGTGAAGGAGGCTTCGGGAGACATATCGCAGATAGCCGAGATAACCGCCAGAGTGCCCGAAGAGTTCAAGGTCTTTTCGGGCGACGATTCGATCACGCTGCCGGTGGTCGCGCTCGGGGGCGTCGGGGTCATATCCGTGGCTTCGAATGAAGCGCCCCGGCAGATGACCGCGCTTACAAAAGCGGCGCTCGAAAACGACTGGGACGAGGCGCGGCGGCTGAACCGGGTGATGCTCCCGCTGATGAAGGCGAACTTTATAGAGACGAGCCCCGGCCCGGTCAAAGCGGCGCTCGCTATGATGGGTAAGATAAAAGAGGTCTATCGCCTGCCGATGGTCCCCGTAGGCGCGCAGACGAAAGAGAAGCTGCGAGCGGTGCTCGTCGATTTGAAGCTGATTTGACGGGAAAAACGATATGGAGCTTGCGGAAAAGATTCAGCGGCTTTTTGACGAAGCGCCCTCGGAGTATACACGCGAGCATTACGAGCTGTTTGACGAGTTCAAGAGCGCGCTCAATCGCGGCGAGGTGCGCGCGGCTGAAAAGTCGGGCAATAAGTGGAAGGTCAACCTGTGGGTCAAGCGGGGCATACTGCTCGGATTTCGCATGGGCCGCATAGAGAACCTTTCGATAAACAACCAGTTCCGCTTCTTTGACAAGCATACCTACCCGTTAAGACACATCTCGATAGACGACGGCGTTCGCATAGTGCCCGGAGGATCGTCGATCCGCGACGGCTGCTACGTGGGGCGCGGCGTGACCTGCATGCCCCCGATGTTTATCAACGCGGGCGCATACGTCGACGACAACACTATGATAGATTCGCACGCGCTTGTAGGGTCGTGCGCGCAGGTGGGCAAGCGGGTCCACATATCGGCAGCCGCGCAGATTGGAGGCGTGCTTGAGCCCGTAGGCGAGATGCCCGTCATCATCGAAGACGACGTTTTAATAGGCGGCAACTGCGGCGTATATGAAGGCGCGATTGTGCGAGAGCGCGCGGTTCTCGCCGCAGGGACCATTCTGACGGGCGGCACACCGGTCTATGATCTCGTGCGCGACGAGTTTTATCGAAAGACGCCGGACGGCCCGCTCGAAATCCCTGCCGGGGCGGTCGTCGTGCCCGGCTCGCGCCAGGTGACAAAAGGGCGAGGCGAAGAGCTCGGCCTCTCGGTCTATATGCCGATAATCGTCAAATACAGGGACGAAAAGACCGACGCTTCGGTAAGGCTGGAAGATTTCCTTCGATAGACGCCGCCTTCTACCTGTTATGTTCACGCCAGCAGAACGCATTAGAAATGTGAAGAAGAGCGCGACGCGCAGGCTATACGATAGCGCGCCGCCGGGGTCTATTAATCTTGGACTTGGGGAGCCCGATTTCCCTACGCCCGACATCGTGCGACGCGAGGCGATGTGGGTCATAGAGCAGGAGCCGATAGGGTACACCGCGAATGCCGGGCTTATGACGCTGCGCGAACGCATCGCGGCATATCATAGCGAAGGATCGTCGCGCGATTATTCACCGGACTCAGTCTGTGTGACGAACGGGGCGGAAGAGGCGCTGTTCGCGCTTGTGATGGCTGCATGCGGGCCGGGCGACGAGGTGCTGCTGCCCGACCCCTGTTATCTGGCCTATCCCGTTCTGGCCGAGATCGCAGGCGCAGAAGTCAGGCGATACCGCTGCCCCGCATCGCGCGGATTCGATTTCGACCGCGAGAGCTTTGACCGAAGCGTCGGCGAGCGCACGAGGCTCGTCTTTATAGTCTCGCCTTCGAACCCGACCGGTCGCGTCATCTCGCCCGACGACCTGCGGTTCATCGCCGACCGTCTCCGAGGCTCAAGGGCATACGTCGTATCGGATGAGATATATCGCGAGCTTTATTTTGGAGAGCGACCGGCTTCTATCTCGGATTTTTATGAGAAGACGATTCTCATTTCCGGTCTGTCAAAGATGATGAGCATGACGGGATGGCGGTTAGGGTGGGCAGCCGGGCCGGAAGAGGTCATTCAACACGTCACCGTGATGCACCAGTATATTTCCACCTGCGCGTCTGCGGTCTCTCAAAAAGCGGCGCTCGTCGCTTTCACCGAAGAGGGCCGCGCGGAGACCGCCCGCATGCGTGAAGAGCTGCGCCATCGCTCGAAGGTGATGGCGCGGGCCATCGAGCGGGAGCTTGGTCTTCCTTATGTAAAGGGAGAGGGCGCGTTCTATATTATGCTCGACGTATCCCGGTTCGGCCCGTCTGAAGAGACGGCCGTAAGACTGCTCGAGGAGCGGGTCATAACTGTGCCCGGCTCGGCTTTCGGCCCCGAAGCCGAAGGTTTTTTGAGGCTCTCTTTTTCCATCGCGCCGTCCGAGATCGAAGAGGGGATACGCCGCATCGGCAGAGGACTAAAATAAGAAGCCAGAATCCAGAAGCCAGAAGCCAGAAGGTGGCCGAGGTTGTTGCTGAATTCTATCATTCGGCACTAATCGAAAAATGAGACGAAAGATTCTGGCTTCTGGCTTCTGGCTTCTGGATTCCGGATTCTGACTTTTTCCGCACCGGCAACATCCTATCCTGATCACAACACTCTCTGTTACACTAACTAAAGATGAAAGAAGGGCTAAAGCGCATTTCGCTTCAATTTGCCGGGTGGGGTTTCATCCTCCTGGGCATACTCGGACTTTTTCTGCCGGTTCTACAGGGCATCCTCTTTTTGCTTGTCGGCCTCTACCTGCTGTCGAACACGTCGCCGTGGGCGGCGAAGCTGCTCGTCAGGCTGAGAGAGCGGTTCCCGAGGATAAACCGGAAATTCGAGGAGGCGAAGGCAAAAGCGAAAGAGGTCCAGATGAACATGTTCAGAAAGAAAGAGCGCCAGCCCGAAGAGTAACCGCGTTCATTCATTGGAGGGGCCGTGATTCGCAACCTTGCTATCTTGATGATAATCCTTCTGGCCGCGCAGGCGGCGATGGCGCAGCTCACTTCAACAGGCGATGCGGTAAAGAGACTCCACGCGCTTTTTGAAGAAGACTGGCAGTGGCGTCTGGAACAATTTCCTGAATTCGCTACGATCATCGGCGACAACCGTTATAACAACCGCCTCACCGATTATTCCATGCAGGCGATAGAGCGGCGCAAGGCGCACGCCCGCGAGATGCTCGACCGCATACAGAAGATAGATCGGTCTCAACTGACGGGGCAGGACCTCATCTCATATGACCTGTTCCTGCGCGATAAGAAGCTCGAAGTCGAGGGCCAGCGGTTCCCAACCGAGCTTATGCCGATAAACCAGATGCAGGGTCCGCATATCGAATTCGGCCAGATCATCGCGGCAACGCCTTTCCGAAACGGAAGAGACTATCTCGACTACCTCGAACGGCTCCAGGCCTATCCGATACTGCTGGCCCAGATGATGGCGCTCATGGAGCGCGGCATAGAGACCGGATGGGTGCCTCCGGCTGTCCCTCTCCGCTCGGTGCCGTCTCAGATAGAAGGTCAGATAGTCACGGACGCTGAGAAGAGCCCGTTTTATAAACCGTTCGAGACCTTCCCGCAGGCGATGGCTGAAGGCGAGCGACGCCGTCTCGAAGGCGCCGCTCGCCGCGTGATAAAGACCTCGGTCACGCCGGCCCTCGAACGCCTGAATAGATTCGTGAAAGAGAAATACCTGCCCGCGTGCAGCAAAGAGATAGCCGCTTCTTCGCTTCCGGGCGGCGCGGCCTATTACGAGTTTGCGGCGCGCGTAAGCACGACGACGGAGCTTTCTCCGAAAGAGATTCACGAGACGGGCAAGCGCGAAGTCGCCAGGATCAGAAAAGAGATGGAGGCGATCATCGAGAAGGTCGGGTTCAAAGGGTCGTTTCAGGATTTTCTTACTTTTCTGAGGACCGACAAACGCTTTTATTACACAAAGGCCGAAGAGCTTGTGACGGGTTACCGCGACATCTCCAAGCGGGCCGACGCCGAGCTTCCAAAGCTCTTTGCCGAGCTGCCGCGCGTGACCTACGGCGTGCGAGAGATCCCCGAATACGAATCGCCCGCGCAGACGACGGCTTACTATCAGCAGAGCGCGTCCGACGGCTCGCGGCCCGGCTGGTACTGGGTCAATACCTATAAGCTCGAGACGCGCCCTAAATACGAGATGGAAGCTCTCACGCTGCACGAAGCGGTGCCCGGTCATCACCTCCAGATCGCCCGCGCGCAGGAGCTCAAAGGGCTGCCCGATTTCCGGCGCAATGCCGGTTACACGGCTTACGTCGAAGGCTGGGCGCTATACGCCGAAAGCCTCGGCGGCGATATGGGGTTCTACACCGACCCGTACTCGAAGTTCGGCCAGTTGACTTACGAGATGTGGCGCGCGTGCCGTCTGGTCGTAGACACCGGAATGCACGCCTTCGGGTGGAGCCGCCAGCAGGCGATTGACTTCATGAAAGAGAATACCGCCAAGACTGAAAACGACATTATCGTCGAGATAGATCGTTATATAGTCTGGCCGGGACAGGCGCTCGCATACAAGATGGGCGAGCTTAAAATCAAGGAACTGGGGGCAAAGGCCCGGCGTGAATTAGGACAGAGGTTCGATCTCAGAAGGTTTCATAACGCATTGCTCGATGACGGTCCGCTGCCGCTCGGTCTGCTCGAAACGCGGATCGACGAGTGGATAGCGCAGCAGAAGGGAAAGGAGTAGTATGAAAGCCGAGCTATTGCGAAAGATCGTTGTTGCGACAGGTATTGTCGTCCTGGTATTGCCGGGACTGCTCGCCTGCTCGACCGTTAGCGAGACGAGCGAGGTCGCTAATTCTAATGCTGGACCCGCGAGTAACACGGCTATGGAAGAGATTTCAAGAACAGTTTCGACCGGCGAAGTGGATAAGAGGCTGGTTTCGGCCAACACAAGGTTCGGGTTCAAGCTCTTTTCGGAAGTGGCCGCCGCAAGCGCGGGCAAAAACGTCTTCGTATCGCCTTCGAGCGTGGCGCTCGCGCTTGCGATGACTTATAACGGCGCGGATGGCGAGACCCGTCAGGCCATGGCTCGCGGGCTTGAGATCGACAAGATGAGCCTTGAAGAAGCGAACCGCGCCAACCAGCAGCTGAAGTCGGCGCTCGAAAATGCCGACCCCAGGGTCCAGCTACAGATCGCAAACTCGCTCTGGGCGCGAAAGGAAGTGAGCTTCCTACCCGATTTCCTCGAAAGAAACCGTCAGTTCTACGGCGCGCAGGTGACCGAGCTGGACTTTAACGACCCTGCCTCAGCAGCCGTCATAAACGACTGGGTGAGCCAGAAGACGAGCGGCAAGATAGATCGCATCATCGACCAGATAGACCGCGACGCGATCCTCTTTCTGATAAACGCGATCTACTTCAAGGGCAAGTGGACCGCTGAATTCAAGAAAGAGGACACGAAAGAAGATAGCTTCACGCTCGGAGACGGGCGGCAGAAAAAGCACCCGATGATGTCGCAGTCGGGCAAGTATGATTATCTCGAAGGGAAGAATTTCCAGGTCGTGAGCCTGCCTTACGGGAACCGCCGGTTGAGCATGTACATCTTCCTCCCGGCGAAAGGGACGACGCTCGCCGAGTTTCAGAAATCGCTCACGGCGGAAAACTGGGAGAAGTGGATGGAAGAGTTCGACCGCACTCCGGGCGACATCGTCGTGCCCCGCTTCAGGATAGAGTACGAAGTCGAGCTTAACGATGCGCTCAAGGCGATGGGGATGGGGCTTGCGTTCGATCACGACCGGGCCAACTTCTCGAAGATGGTCCAAAGCGACGAGCAGGTTGCGATCAACAGGGTGAAGCACAAGACATTCGTCGAAGTGAATGAAGAAGGGACCGAAGCAGCGGCGGCGACTTCCGTGGAAGTGACGGTGACCTCGGTGCAGGTCCCGCGCGAGCGTTTTCGAATGGTGGTCGACCGTCCGTTCTTCTGCGCCATACGCGACAACGAGACGGGAGCGGTCCTTTTTATGGGCGCTATAAACGACCCTCAGTAGTATTCAGCTCCCGGTCGAGAAAGAGAATTTGAACCGCAGAGGACGCAGAGGATCGCAGAGGATTAATTGATTCCTCTGTGCGCCTCTGCGTCCTCTGCGGTTATTCCGCTCTGTTTCTATCACGAGCTTGAAACGATCGGGCTGAGAAACTATCATCGTCTCACTCGAACGGTGATGCATATGGTTCACACTCTCGCGAGAGATTTCGGCGGGACTGGATCAAGCAGGGTGTTGATCCTTCTTTGCGCCGCACTGGTCTTAGCATTACCTCTTTCGATCACAGCGCGGGCCGAGCGCCTGCCGGTCAAGATTTACACTTCAGCCGACGGGCTTGGCTCAAGCTTCGTCAACTACATCTTGCGCGACTCGCGCGGCTTCATGTGGTTCTGCACGCGGGACGGGTTGAGCCGTTTTGACGGCAACCGGTTCGTCACCTACAGCATCGGCGACAGGGATTCGCCGCCGGGCATCGAGAGCATTACCGAGACCCGCGACGGGACTTACTGGATCGGGACGACGGGCGGGCTTTATCGCTTCAAGCGCGACGCATTCTCTCAGCCCGATGCGACGAACGCGAGCAGGCCGAGATTGAATGCCGAGTTCATAAGCAATTCTCGCGGGCTCCTGCTCGAAGATCGAGAAGGGGTCTTATGGTATGGCGCAGGCTCGCTCAATCGTTTAGAGGAGAAGGATGGCAAAGTCTCGTCCTCACGGGTCGCGCTGAACCTGCCGGTGCCCCCCGATCGCCGCTCCGGCATCGTCAGAATGATCGAGGCTGACGACGGCAGCCTGTGGATCGACACATCTGCGGGGCTCGTGCGCCGCGAGGTCTTCCTGATCTTCAAGGAGAGCGTCAACAACAACGTCAAGCACTCCGGTTGCACGCGCGCCGAAATAACATTTCAGATCGAAGACGACTGGCTGGTGCTGAAAGTAAGCGACAACGGCAAAGGGTTTGATGGCCCTCCACTTGATGGGGGGGAGCCTGCGCTCACGACGGCGAGCGGCAGCAACGGGATTCTCAGCATGCGAAGGCGCCCGCAGGAGATGGGCGGCGAATTAGAGATCGTCTCCGCGCCGGGCCAGGGCACAAGCGCGACGCTGCGGCTCCTGATCGCCCAGCAGCAGGTGGAAGGCAGGTGAAGCGACTACCCATGCGGGTGGTGCCTGCGCGGGTGGAGTAAAGTAGACTCTCAATGTCTCAGTGCGTGAAGCTTTTCGGTCAGAGTTCCGGACGTGGTCCTCTGCGATATAGGACTGCCCGGAATGAGCGGCATCGAAGGCATACGCATCCTGAAGGAGAGTTATCCCGCCCTGTCGCTGCTGATGCTGACGGTCTATGACGATGATGACCGCATCTTTGACGCTTTATGCGCCGGGGCCTGCGGTTACCTGCTGAAGCGGACGGCGCCGACCCGGCTGCTGGAAAGCTTGAGGGAAGCCGTCACAGGCGGCGCCCCCATGTCGCCGGAAGTAGCCAATCGCGTCATCGCTTTGTTTCGCGAGATACGCCCACCCGAGCGCGCCAGCTACGACCTTACGCCGCACGAATCGAGGCTTTTGAAGCTTCTGATAGAAGGCCACAACTATACGACGGCGGCAGAGGCGTTGAACGTCAGCTACAACACGGTCAAGTTCCACATGCGGCACAACTACGAAAAACTGCAAGTCCACTCGAAGTCCGAAGCCGTAGCAAAGGCCATGCGCGAGCGCCTCATCAAATAGCGTCTCACCTGAATCGACAGGATTTTCAGGATTGACATAAGAATCCTGTTAATCCTGTCCATCACATCTGTTCATTTCCACTCAAGCGGGTGGCGACGTCGGAGGGTCGTCCGAAGTATCTTCGGCGCGTGGTCAGCGAAAGTTGAGTGTCGCGGGCCGCAAGCTCACATCGAAGGAGATCGATATATGAGAAACTCAATAAAAGATAATGGCTGGTTTGATGCGCATCTCGCGCCGAATGCTCGACAACTGATTGCCCTTCTCCTGACCATCCTGCTCGTCATCTCAAGTCTGCTTGTGCAGGTTGAGGCCGCCGACTGCAACCTCGATCCGACCTTCGGCGGGGGCGGCAAGGTCACGACGGATTTTCTGTTCCACGATGAGGCCGGAGGCGTAGCCATTCAGCAAGGCTGCAAGATCGTAGTGGCGGTGTTTTCCTGGCCGCATCAGACCGGCAATGTCGACTTCGCTCTGGCCCGTTACGATAGCGGGGGGTGCCTTGTAGAGACTTTTTCGTGCCCGCTGTCTCAAGGTTACTGGAAGAACCATTCCTCGGCATGGCCCGTCGATTCACTAGTGCTGGGCAACGAGACATACACGAAAGCCGAGCTGCTGGCTATTCTCAACACTTCTACCAACACAGACGCGAGCCTGATTCTGGCCCGGCAACTGATCGCTGCGAAGCTCAACCTTGCGAACGGCTCCGACCCTGCCCCCGTCAGCGGCGTCATAGCCCACGCCGACGGCTTGCTCAGCGGCGTTGGCGGCAAGCTGCCCTGTCAGGTCGAACCGCCATCGATCACAGGCCAGGAGATGATTGTGGATGCTGGCGTGCTCGATAGCTATAACAACCGATTGCTTACGCCCGGTTGCGCGCCATAGCATATCGCGAAATGAAGAGATTTAACCGCAGAGGAACAGAGAGGATCGATTATTCCTCTATGTTCCTCTGTGGTCGCTTGTAGCATCGCCGCCCTGTGAATCCTGACCTCAATTGAGATAGAATCTCTTGCGAATTTCGCTCGGAGAGAAAAGGGGTCAACGATGAAGAGATACTACGGGCTGATACTGGTATGCGCATTCTTTTCCATGACGGCGGTCGCCCGGCAGGAGCTTCCGCCTATTCGCAACTTCGTCCGCGTCGATAAAGAGTTTTGCACCGGGGGCCAGCCCAGGCTTGAGCACCTTGCTCAGTTGAAGGCTGAAGGCGTCAAGGCGATCATCAACCTTCGCCAGCCGAGCGAGCACCGCGCCGAAGAAGAGGAGGCGCGAGCGAAAGAGCTTGGGCTGCGCTATTTCAATATCCCTGTCGCGTTCGGAGACCCGAAAGAGGAGCAGGCGACCGAGTTTCTGAAGATAACCGACGACCCGCAAAACCGCCCCGCTTTCATCCACTGCACGGCTGCCATCCGTGTAGGGGCTTTCTGGATGATCCGCCGCGTTCTGCGCGACGGCTGGACCGTGGAGGCTGCCGAAGAGGAAGCGGCCAAAGTGGGGCTGAAGCATAGCCCTCACCTCAACGAGTTCGCCCGCAGATATATAGAGAAACACCGGAAGAGTTAATACTCCGAAGGCCATTCAGTCCTCGGTCGAGAATTAGGAGTCTCAACTTTAAATCGAGAATTGTATGGCCCTGTTTTGACCTGCGGCCTTAATCCTTACGCGCGAGGTCGCACGGCTCGACCTGCTCGACCGGTTTCGAGTCTTCCCTTTCACTCGGCTCGTCATCGCCTGCCAGGGGGAGGTGAATGGTGAAGGTGCTGCCGAGACCGGGCTCGCTATCGACGGTCGCTTTTCCGCCGTGCGCTTCGACTATGTGCTTGACGAGCGAGAGTCCAAGCCCGCTCCCCTTCACATCGTGAATAAGCCCGGTGCTGACGCGGTGGAATCGCTCGAAGATTCGGTGCTGCTCTTCGGGCGGTATCCCCACCCCGAAGTCCTTGACCGAAAATGTGACGTACCCGTCGACCTGGCCGAGCCTGACGATGATCTGCGTCGATTTGCCCGAATACTTCATAGCGTTGTCGAGAAGGTTTACGAGCACCTGGCTTATGGCTTCGGGGTCCATTATCACGGCTGGCAGCGACCGTGAAAGCGATTCGACCCTTATGGTAAACCCGCTCTGTTGCAGACGCACCTCGAACATCTTGAGGGTCTCGGCGATCACTTCCTCAACGTGCCCTCGCTCGAAGTTATAAATCTTCTGACCCGATTCGATCCTCGAAAAGTCGAGTATGTTGTTTATCAGTTGGGTAAGGCGGCGGCTTTCGGCCTCGATGTACTCGCCGTACTGGCGCACCTTCTCCTGCTCGGTCACCCAGCCGAGCCGCTGGAACTCGCCGAACACCCGTATCGAGGAGAGCGGGGTCCTTAGCTCGTGCGAGACATTCGATACGAAATCGGTCTTCATCTGCGAGAGCCTCAGATTGCGGTCAGCCGTGTGAAGCGCGAGCGCGATAGCGCCTACGAGCACCACAGTCGAGAGCACTGCGAGCGAAAAGCTGATTATGAACTGCCGCCGGGCCAGTTGCTCGTGCGTGGGTCCGAGCAGGTGTACGCCGAGCAGCCAGTTCGAGAAAGCGAACTGAAGAGGCGTCATCACCTTTGCGTCGTGGTCGCCGACCGGGCGAGTCGAGGCTATGAGACTGCCGCCCCCGTCATAAACGGTCAGCACAAGGTTCCCAAGCTCGGAATCCGAGAAGTGCTCTCTGTAAGCCTTTTGAAGCGCCTCGGGCAGGTAGGAGTTCTTGAAATAATCGGAGTCTATGATCAGCCCCGCAATCCCGACGAGCCGCGATTTTTCGTCGGTGACGGGCCTGAGTATCATACGGTTTTCCGGGTCCTTCTCGTCGACGATGAGTGTTTCGGAGTCGTGTACGGCGTCCTGCCTGACGCCCCTCGCCTCCTGCCACATCAGCGTTATCCAGGGCGATGTCGCGACAAACGCCGCAAGCCCCTGGCGCGAAGGCTTGCCGCTTTCGACCTTGCGGGTTACTGGATCGTAGAGGCCGAGCACGGTCTGCCGCGACCCCTTGTAGACCGATATTAAGAAGAACCGTTTCACCCCGGTCGCAGGCTGATTATTGAAATACTCCTCGACCATCCTGTCGACCGTCTCAAAATCTTCCTCGTTCGCCCAGCCCGCGAATATGCAGGCCGGGACGTTGAGGGTCTGACGGGCCAGCGCGCGATAATGCTCGTGAATGTCTGAGGCGACCATGTTGAGGCGTCGTTCGATGACTACTTTGCGCGCGGCGGGCAGGGTCTCTTCCAGCCTTGCGAGCGAGACGTACTGCAAATAGAGGTTGATCAGCAGCGGAATGGTGACAGCGCAAAGCCCTACCAGGATGAAATGCCGCCTGAGAAAACCGCGTATCTTCATAACTTCAAAAGATGACTATCTAACAGGCACTATCTCTTCATCGTTGTGAGCCGTCACGAGGGTCTATGCCCTTTGTGATTTTTTTTACGACTTTTGCGCATCCTTAAACTATCTGTAAAAGTTATCTGGTTCGTTGAACGAATGGGATCGCTTGAAGTTGCAAGATTTATGCGAACATCTCAGAGATTATTTGCAGGCCTGGAGGCCGCTTTTTGCAGCTTCTTGACGTTCGCGCCATTCTGTAGCAGAGTCACAACAGTCGCAGTATCATAGAACAAAGACTTGATTCATTTTTTTGAATCGCAGCGCGGGAGAGAGGGTGTTAAGAAACACGTTTTGCCACATACCCGGCATAAGCCTGGACGAGGAGCGGCGGCTCTGGTCGCTCGGCATAGATTGCTGGGAGGCGCTTGGCCGGGCTCGCGCCGCAGACCTGCCGCGCAGGGCGGCGCGCTCGGTCCCGCATTGCATAAGAGAGTCTTTCGAATCGCTCGAAAGAAACGACGCCGCATATTTCGCCGGGCTGCTCCCCTCGGGGTTGCACTGGCGGCTGTTTCCGGATTTCCGCCGGTCTATCGTCTATCTCGATATCGAAACGACCGGGCTTGGAAGCCGGGACGCTATCACGACTATCGTGCTTTATGACGGGCAGGAGATACATCACTACGTGAGCGGCCAGAACCTGGAGCAGTTCAAGCGTGACATAGCCCGCTACCCTGTCATAGTCAGCTACAACGGCAAGTGCTTTGACGTTCCTTTCATCGAGCGGTTCTTCGACATCCGCATAAATCAGGTCCATATCGATCTCAGGTATATCCTGAAAGGGCTCGGCTATACGGGCGGGCTGAAAGCCTGCGAAAGGAGCCTGGGGCTCGACCGGGGCGATCTGGCCGACGTCGATGGCTACACGGCCGTTTTGCTGTGGGACGATTATGTCAGAAACAGGAACCCGCGCGCGCTCGAAACGCTGCTCGCCTATAACGTTCAGGATGTAGTCAACCTGGAGACCCTCCTGGTTCTGGCTTACAACATAAGCCTCGAAAACACACCCTTTCGCGAAAGCCGCCTCTCCCCGCCCATCCCTCCCAGCCTCCCGTTCGAGGCTGATAGAATTACCCTTGAACGGATCAAGAGAAAAAACGGCTGGTTTGGCCGCCCTCGTTCGTTCAGATATTGAGGGGTCGTGGAAACATAATCTCAAAGCTGGAAGGTCTTTTTCATGCGCCGGTATCGTCTTCTGTCCGTGCCATTCCTGACAGTTATGCTTCTCGCGCTTTCACCCTCTGCGCCTGCTCAAGCAGGCAGGGACGAGTTTCGACGGGGCGAGGTTATAGAGCGGGTCGTCTGCCGGTCGGACCCGTCGCAGAGCTACGCGCTCTATCTGCCGTCGGGCTATACGCCCGGGCGGAGGTGGCCGATCATTTACGGCTTCGACCCCGGCGCGCGGGGGAACCTGCCCGTAGAGCGTTTCAGGTCGGCGGCTGAAAAGTACGGCTTTATCCTCGCAGGCTCGAACAACTCGCGCAACGGCCCCGATGTGCCGGTAAGCCGGATCGTCAGGACCCTGATTGAAGACACGCGGTCGCGTCTCTCTATCGATGAGAAGCGTATATATACGACAGGGTTTTCGGGGGGCGCTCGCGTGGCGTGCGGTATAGGCTTCATGTATGAAGGGCTGGTAGCAGGAGTGATCGCCTGCGGCGGCGGATTTCCCCAGCAGATGAGCCCGTCAAGCTCGACGCCCTTCGCGCTGTTCGGCGCGGCGGGCACGGAGGATTTCAATCTGCCGGAGATCAAGCGGCTCGGTCGCGCGCTCGACAGCTTCGGCGTCCCGAACCGCATAGAGGTCTTCGAGGGCGGCCACACCTGGCTTCCCGAGTCGCTCTGTCTTGAGGCGGTCGAGTGGATCGAGCTTCAGGCGATGAGATCGGGCCGGCGCGATAAGAGCCAGCCGCTCATCGATGAGCTTTTCAAGAAAGAGCTTGATAAAGCGGTCTCAGCCGAACAGTCTCAAAATGCTTATCTCGCGTATGAGGGCTACCGGCGGCTCGCCGAAGATTTCAAAGGGCTGAAGGATGTGGCCGAGTTCGAGCGAAAGGCGGCGCTGCTGAAGGATACGAAGGAGGTCAAACAGCGCCTCAAACAGGAGAAAGAGCAGGAGGACAAACAGGACCGCCGCGCAAGAGAGATCTTTGCGCTCAAGGCGGCGATGAGAATCCCCGAAAGCGAAGCGACGGCCTTCGCGGATTTGAGACGCGCGATAGCGGAATTGAGAAAAAAGAGCGAAGAGAAAGAGAGCACGCCGGACCGCAGCCTCGCTCGCCGCCTGCTCGACCTGCTCTTTATCAACTGCTACGAGGAGGCTCGTTCGCTCATTCACGCTAAGCAGTACGAGCAGGCCGCCGCAAGCCTCCGCGTGGCAGCCGAGGTCAGGCCCGACAACTGGCGGGTCTTTTATAACCTGGCCTGCGCCTACGCTCTCGACGGCGAAAAGAGGAAGGCGATAGAGGCTTTAAAGAAGGCGGTCGAAAAAGGGCTGCGCGACCGCGCCGAGCTTGATCGAAACCCGCAGCTCGATTCTATACGGCAGGAGCCAGAATACCGGAAGCTCATCGATGACCTGAAGACCGATTGAGCGGGACCGGGGCCATTCAGTTCTCGCTTTGAAAGGCGAGTTCTCGTTGATCAAAGTCAGTTAAACCACAGAGGAACGTTCAATCCTCTGTGGCCCTGCGGTGTCCTCTGTGGTTAATTCTACTTTCCTGACCGCATACGGATCAGTCTTCGATGATCTCCCAGCGGCCCTGGTAGAGGTCGAGTTGCCGCCGGGTGTAGTCATCCATGGGGTGCTCGCGTTCGGGCGAGTGGACCTGTTTGGGCGCGTCGCACAGCTCGGTCGAGAAGTAGCGTTGCCCCGAGTCGCATATCATCGTGACTATGCGTTTCATCTCCGGGTGACGCTTCGCCAGCTTCATCGCGGCGACGACGTTTGCACCTGAAGAGATGCCGCAGAATATGCCCTCTTCGCGGGCGAGCCGCCTCGCCATTCGGATCGCCTCGTCAGACCTGATTGTGATTATTCCGTCGAGCAGGCTCAGATCGAGGTCGCGCGGCACGAACCCGTCGCCGATGCCCTCGATCTTGTGCTCGCCCCACTCGCGGCGCGCGAGCAGCGGGCATTCGGCAGGCTCTCCCGCATAGAGCTTCACTTTCGAGTTCTTCTTACGGAGAAACCTGCCGATGCCTGTCAACTGACCGCCCGTCCCCTGAGTCGCCACGTACGCATTCAAACGCCCGCCCGTCTGCTCCCATATCTCCGGCCCGGTAGTCTTGTAGTGCGCCTCTATATTGTCGGGGTTATCGAACTGCGAAGGGACCCAGTATCGCTTCGGGTTCTTGCGGCGGATCTCTTCGAGATGCGCGAGCGCGAGGTCGACGTCCGACTCGCCGCCCGGCGTATAGACCATCTCGGTGCCGTAGGCTACATCCATCTTCTTGCGCTCTTCGCTCATGCCTTCGGGCATCACGATGATGCAGGGATAGCCCTTGACGGCGGCGACGAAAGAGCAGGCGATGCCGGCGTTGCCCGTGGAGCATTCGAGGATCGTCATCCCCTTCTTCAGCTCGCCGCGCCGCTCGGCCTTCTCGATCATATTCAGGTATATCCTGTCTTTGAGCGAGCCCGACGGGCTGAAGTACTCGACCTTGACGAGTATCTCGGCATTCGCCCCCTGAGCGACTCGGCCCAGCCGGACCAGCGGCGTGTTGCCTATCGTATCGAGTATCGACCTGGCGTATTTTCTATGTCGGTCCCATTTGCGCATAAGCAGCTTAGAGCGATAGTCCTTTCAAGTTTTTCTCCGTCGAGGCGGGACTATACCAGAAGCCAGAAGTCAGAAGCCAGAAGCCAGAATCTTTCGCATCATTTCTCCAATTAGGGCGAGTGAGAGAAATTAGAATCAGTCTCGACCACCTTCTGACTTCTGGCTTCTGGCTTCTGGCTCCTGGCTTCTGACTTCTGGCTTCTCACATGGTTGTCCGCTTCCCGCGCTTCGTTGTATGCTCCTTCAGTTGTTGAAACTATTCTATAAAGGATCAATTATGAACAGGCGATTTTTTATCAAGTTACTGGCCTGTCTGCTGGCCATCACGCTGCCGGTTCTCGTTACCGGACAGACCCGGCAGGCCGATTCATATGACATCATAATACGCGGCGGAACGGTCTATGACGGGACGGGGCGGGCGGGCCTTCGCGCCGACGTAGGGATCAAAGGCGACCGCATAGAGGCAGTAGGCAATCTGCGCTCGGCCCGCGCCACAACCGTAATCGACGCTCGCGGGCTGGCAGTAGCGCCGGGCTTCATCAACATGCTTTCGTGGTCGACGGAATCGCTGATAATCGATGGCCGCTCGCAGGGCGAAATCCGCCAGGGTGTGACCACACAGATCATGGGCGAAGGCTGGTCGATGGGGCCGCTCAGCGATGAGATGAAGCGGCGCATGAAAGAAGACCAGGGCGACCTAAAATTCGATATCGAATGGACCACGCTCGCCGAGTACCTGAAATACCTCGAAAAACGCGGCGTCTCGCAAAACGTCGCCTCGTACATCGGCGCAACCACCATTCGCATGCACGTCATCGGGCTTGAGGACAAAAAACCTACCCCCGAGCAGATGGAGCGCATGCGCGAGCTTGTGCGACAGGAGATGGAGGCGGGCGCGCTCGGAATAGGCTCATCGCTCATCTACGCGCCTGCCTTTTATGCTTCGACCGAAGAGCTTATAGAGCTGTGCAAGGTGGCGGCCAAATACCGGGGCAAGTACATATCGCACATGCGAAGCGAGGGCAACCGCCTGATCGAAGCCGTCGAGGAGCTTATACGTATAAGCCGCGAGGCCGGGCTCCCTGCGGAGATATACCATCTTAAAGCCGCCGGTCAGAGCAACTGGAGCAAGATGGACAAAGTCATCGCTATGGTCGAAAAGGCCCGCCGCGAGGGGCTGAAGATAACCGCCGATATGTACACATACACGGCGGGCTCTACCGGGCTCGACGCGGCCATGCCGCCCTGGGCGCTCGATGGAGGGTATGAAGCCCTCTTCAAGAGATTGCAGGACCAGGAGACGCGAAAGAGGCTGGCCCACGCCATCAGGACGCCTACCGACGAATGGGAGAACCTCTATCTTTCGGCAGGCTCGCCGGACCGTGTGCTTCTTGTCGAGTTCAAATCCGAAAAGCTCAAACCGCTCACGGGAAAGACGCTCGCCGAAGCCGCGCGGATGCGAGGCGAAGACCCCGTTGAGACAATAATGAACCTCGTGCTCGAAGACCGCTCGCGCGTCGGCACGGTCTATTTCATGATGAGCGAAGAGAACATCAAAAAGCAGATACGGCTGCCGTGGGTCTCGTTCGGCTCCGATGCCGGATCGATGGCTGCGGAAGGCGTCTTCCTGAAATCCTCGACGCACCCGCGCGCTTACGGGAACTTTGCGCGGTTGCTCGGCAAATATGTGCGAGAGGAAAAAGTGATCCCGCTTGCCGAGGCGATTCGCCGTCTTACGGGTCTGCCCGCGACCAACCTTGAGCTTGAGGGGCGCGGCTTTTTGAAAAAAGGCTATTTCGCCGACGTAGTGGTCTTCGACCCGGCGACCATCGCCGACCGGGCCACCTTTGAGAAACCACACCAGTACGCTGTGGGCATCAGGCACGTCTTCGTCAACGGAGTGCAGGTGCTAAAAGACGGCGAGCACACCGGCGCAAAACCGGGACGCGCGCTGTGGGGACCGGGGAAAAGGATTCAGGATTCGGGGGTCAGGAATCAGGGGTTTTGATGCTCTATTCGGTTACCAGCCAATATGTCATGTTATCCTGCTCCCCTTGAGAAGTGGACCACTCATAAGACATCCTAGAGGCCACATTTCTGGAGGTGGACGATGGAACAAGAGCAGGAGAAGACCCAACGCAGGCCCGCCACTTCAAACCTACACTGAAGAGGGCCGGGCTGCCCGACTCGATCAGGCTCTACGACCTCAGGCACACCTGCGCGACGCTGCTGCTGGTGGCGGACGAGAACCCGAAGGTGGTCAGCGAGCGGCTGGGGCACGCCAGCATAGTGCTGACGCTAGATACGTATTCTCACGTGCTCCCATCCATGCAGAAGGCGGCGACGGACAAGCTCGCGGGGATGCTGTTCCAAACCGCAAAGTAGCGGCGAGGATTGTCGAATAGAATCAAGCTGAATCT
>DASTET010000651.1:0-2246 GCA_035709445.1 Blastocatellia bacterium
AAAACTTTCCCGGCCCTTCCAGATGTATTGAGTTTGCGGTCGCGGCAGCCAGCGCGCGATGCCACATATCGACGAACGCCGAGCAACGCGCGTCTCCTAGCTTTGCCTGCTCGAAGACTTCATCCGGCTCAAGGTCGAGGAACCGAAGACGCATCGCGCGATACCCCATGATGCCTTCGAGATGGCCGAGCCCTCCGCACGAACAATAATTCTCTTTCGGGTCGAGCGTCACGACGGTGTGGCCGCCCTCGCCCGGAAGCCCCGTCTGAGGGTATCGCCCGTAACCTATCCCTATTCCGAGAAACCAGACGCGAACGATCCTGTCGAGATGCCCGCGAGTCGCCGCAATTCCGGTAGCTATGGCGTCGGCGTCATTTAGGACGTGGACCGCAGCCTCGACTCCTTTCTCCTTCAGCATGGAAGCGAGGTTCTGTCCCTTCATCTGCGGCAGGTTTGGAGATTCTTCGACGACGCCGTTTCGAATGATCCCGGGGAACCCGACACCGACCGATTCGACAGGCTCGCCCTTTCGGGCCGCCTCGATCTGCTCGGCTATCAGGTTTACGATCTCATCGGCGTGCATCCCGCCCAGAATATCTCTCCCATCTCCGTTCGCGGGAAAGACGGCGACCTCGCCCGTCACGCGGTTCTCTTCGACAGGCCCGGCGGCTATGTAATCTGATGCAACGACGCCAATCAATCTCGGCATATAAAACCTCGTCAATCGAACAGGCTTATCTTCGCAAGCTTATTGATCCCGTTGAAGGCCGCGGCCTTATAACATTCGGCGAGAGTCGGGTAGTTGAAGACCGTGTCGACGAAGTAGTCTATCGTGCCGTCGAGTATGAGCACCGCCTGCCCTATGTGCAGGAGCTCCGCTGCGCCCTCGCCGATGATGTGGACTCCTAGAATCTTTCTCGTCTCGCGGTGAAATATGATCTTCAACCTGCCCGTAGTATCCCCGCGAATCTGGCCCCGGGCTATCTCGCGGTAATATGCGACGCCCACTTCATAGGGGACGTCTTCGTCCGTCAACTGCTCTTCGGTCTTACCGACGAAAGAGATTTCGGGGATCGTGTAGATGCCATAAGGATAGCTGGCAGGGTCTGAGACCTCAGCGACGCCGAACGCATTTGCGACCGCCATGCGGCCCTGCTCCATCGAGACGGAAGCGAGCTGCGGAAACCCTATGACATCGCCCACGGCGAAGATGTGAAACTGTTTTGTGCGGTATTCCTGATCGACGGCGATCCTTCCGCGGCTGTCGGCTTCAAGTCCCGCCGCTTCGAGGTTCAGGTCCTCGACATTGCCCTGCCTTCCGATGGCATATAGCAGAGCCTCGCCCGATATCTTCTTCCTGCTCTTCAGGTTTGCAACCACTGTCCCGTCCGCAAGCTCTTCGACGCTTTCGACCTCTTCGTTCAACCGCAGAGTGACTCGATTATCGCGCAGATGGTAACAGAGCGATTCGATTATCTCCGAGTCGGCGAAGCTGAGCAGCCGTGGCTGCTTCTCGATAAGGACTACTCGTACGCCGAGCGCGGCGAACATCGAAGCATACTCGACGCCTATGACGCCGCCGCCCACGACGATAAGCGTCCTTGGGATCGAAGGGAGCGAGAATATCTGATCGCTGGTTATTATGGTTCGATTGTTTATGGGGACGGTGGGCGACTGCGCGGGCTTGGTCCCGGTCGCGATAACTATGATGCCCGCCTCCAGGTCGGATTGTCCTTCCGAGTTCTCGGCCCGTATATGATGCGGGTCGAGAAAGCTCGCAGCGCCGTAAAAGACCTCGACCCCGTTCCGGGAAAGCTGCGCGTGCGTCACGTCGATTTCGGTCTTGATGACATGTTGTACGCGGAATGATAGGTCCGAGACGGTTATCTTCTCCTTGACCCGGTAATTCAGCCCATAGATGCTTTGATACTGGTAGCCGGAAAGGTGGAGCACGGCCTCGCGCATCGTCTTGCTTGGAATCGTCCCCGTGTTTATACAGGCGCCTCCGACCACTTCTCGTTTCTCGATAAGGGCGACCGTCTTGCCGAGCTTCGCTCCCTGTATGGCTGCTCGCTGTCCGGCGGGGCCTGATCCTATCACTATCAAATCAAAGTTTCGCATATCTTCGATTGAAGATTAGAGCGAATAATCTACCGGCATGCAACCCGATTTCAGATAAAGTATAAATCGCAGAGGACGCCCGAGGCTCGCAGAGGCAGGATTATTCCCCTGCGAGCCTCGGGCGT
>DASTET010000652.1:0-2064 GCA_035709445.1 Blastocatellia bacterium
AGCGACGACCGTCACGCCGGTTGCGGTTATATTGATCATAGCAGCAGCTATCGTATGCTTCTCGCCGGGCGGACATATCATGTCGGTCTGTACGGAGGTCGGCGCAAGTGTTGGGCCACGGCAGGAGAGCCGCCCTCAAGAGCAGCCTGCGCCGCCGGTCCGAGGCACATCTACCAGCGGTCAGGATGAACCAGGCAGCGCCCGGCTCCCTTCGACGATTTTTGTCACCTCATCCGAGGATTATCGAATAGGCCCAAACGATGTGATAGAGGTCCGCGTAGACAAGGGGCCGGAGTTTTCGGGGACGTTCCGCGTCAACTCTACCGGCACAATCCTGATGAACTACCTGGGCCGCATCACGGCGCTCAATAAGTCTCCCGATGAGCTGGCCCAGATGATAGCGGACAGGTTGCGGGGCGACTATATAAAGGAGCCGCACGTGGTCGTCGAGGTGAAGCAATACAACAGCCGGGCCTTCTTTATTCAGGGGTCTGTGCGCAACCCCGGCCTGTATTACATCGAAGGCCCCCCGTCTCTGCTGAAGCTGATCATCATCGCGGGCGGTCTGGCCGAAAGCCACGGATCGACCGCCTTCATAATCAGGGAGATCAAGTCAGAAGAGCCGCCAGCCCAAGTCGCCCGGGCGAGCAGCACATCTGAAGAAGATGATACGGAAGTGAAGCCGAAATACGAGCTTATAAAACGCAACATCAACGGATTGTTCAAGGGCGCTTTCGATCAGGACCTCATCATAGAGCCCGGCGATGTGGTCAACATACCGGCCACGGAAGTCTTCTTCGTCGCGGGCGAGGTGAATGCGCCCGGCCAGTTCCCGCTCAGGGAAGGCACCAGTCTCAGACAGGCCATCTCGCTCGCGCAGGGCACGACCGCCAATGCTGCGACGGGACGCGGAATAATATTTCGCGAAGACCCTGTGACGGGCAAGCGTGATGAGGTAGAGATCGACATCTCGGATGTGATGAAGGGCAAGAAGGCGGATATCGCTATCCTGCCCAATGACACGATAATCGTCCCGAACAGCAAGTGGAAGTCGGCGAGGAACGCGCTGTTGAATGCATTCGGTTATGGTCTGGTGCGCGGAGGCGGAGGGCGACGTTTACCGGGCCGCTTCTGAATCAGGCCAATGATAGCAAATGATAAATGAAGAACTATTACCTGTGAGCGGCTCGATCTAGCATTTGCGTAAGGCCAAAGGAGAAACATATATGTCAGACAAGAGGGTTGAGCTTGAAAAGATCGGATCGAGGGACGAAGCCGCGCTGATGCGGCCCGGCTCTCACCGTGAGCCCGATTATATGGATGCTTACCTCTATGGATATGATCATGAGGCGACCGGCAATAACTTTCACCTGCGCAATGTCTGGCGAGCCATCCGAAAGCACAAATGGCTGGTAAGCATAATCCCCCTTCTTGCGACCTTATTAATCACAGTCGAGGTGAACCGGCCCAGACCGATATACGAGGCGTCGGCTACCGTAGAGCTCAAGAAGGACGCCTGGGTGATGATCAAAACGGGCGACACCGTTATAGAGGAAGAGGCCGATACCGCGCTCTCGCTGCCTACGGTAAAGACTAACAGCCTGTTGATCAAGAGCCGCCCTCTGCTGCAAGATGTCGCGGCCAGGCTGGCGCTCGACCGTGAGCCCGACTTTTTCGAGATCACTCGTAAAAAGAAGTCATTTCTGGAGACGCTCAGGTCTCTATCTCCGATGGACTCGGCGCAAGAGAAGGCCCCCGCCCGGGAGGAAGCGCGCCACTACAAGACAGGCGTGGCGGAGCAGGCAAGGTCGGAAACGCCGCCGGGTGAGACCGCTCAGCCCACCCCAATCTCGGAAGAGAGGAAGTCTCAACTTGGGGCTTACGTAGGGGTCCTCAATAACAATTTGAATGTTGAGCCTATCAGCAACACGCGGCTGCTAAAGATCACTTTCATGCACACCAACCCCAGGCTTGCGGCGATTGTGGCAAACGGCGTTGCCGAAAGCTTCATAGACCGCAGCTATCAAAACAAGACTTCGAGGTTTAATCGCGCGACGGCCTGGC
>DASTET010000653.1:0-6208 GCA_035709445.1 Blastocatellia bacterium
CGTCAAGGTGCTCGATCAGCACCTTCCGAGGGCCTTCGACCTGCTGGCAGACCTTGTAACCGCTCCCCTGTTCGATAACGAAGAACTCGACCGCGAGCGCAATGTAGTGCTCGAAGAGATAAAGATGGTCGAGGACACTCCGGACGATCTGGTCCACGAGGTCTTTGTAGCCAACTTCTGGCCCGGACACCCGCTGGGCCGCTCGATACTCGGCACGGCAGATACGCTCGCTACTTTCGATCACGACCGCGTGGCCGGATTCTTCGACGGGGTATATGCCCCGCGCAACCTCGTAGTGTCGGGCGCAGGCAACATCGAACACTCAAGCTTTGTCGATATGGTCGCGCGCTATTTCGGCCAGCTTCGCGAGCGCGACGTGAAGATCGTCGTCTCGGCCCCGCAAACCGCTTCGCGCCGTATAGCCCTATCCAAAGAGCTTGAGCAGACCCATCTGGTGGTGGGCACACGCTGCCCGTCGATGATCTCCGAAGACCGTTATGCCGTGCACGTCCTCAACGTCATACTCGGCGGCGGGATGAGCTCGCGTCTCTTTCAGACGATAAGAGAAGACCACGGCCTGGCCTATGCGGTCTATTCCAGCATCAACGCCTATACCGATACGGGCTACCTTTCGATGTATGCCGCCACATCGCCCGAACAGATCGGGGAGGTGATACGGCTGAGCCTTCAGGAATTCGAGAAGCTCAAACACGATCAGGTGTCCGAAGCCGAATTGCAGAGAGCGAAAGACCAGTTGAAGGTCTCGATAATGCTCAGCCTGGAATCGACTTCGGCGCGTATGAGCAACCTTGCGAGGCAAGAGATATTCTTTGGCCGCCAGTTCACGCTCGACGAGATACTCGACCGAATCGATAGGGTCGCGATCGAAGACGTGCGACGGATAGCGGGCGAGATATTTCGGGGCGACGATCTCGCCATCACCGCTATTGGACAGCTCGAAAATTTCGATATCGATAGCATGCAGCTTAACTGCTAGGGGTCAGTGGCCAGGGGTCAGTGGCCAGTGGTCAGTGGCCAGTGGCCAGTGGTCAGTTCTGCTTTAACCGATGTCGCTGGTGCGTACCAACAATGATCTCGCACAATCAGCAATCACTGACCACTGACCACTGGCCACTGACCCCTGATCTTATGAGAGTCATCATCTTAGGCAGCGGAAGCTCCGGCAACGCGGTTTATGTCGAATCGGGTGATACGAACGTGCTTGTCGATGTAGGGCTTTCGGCGAAAGAGACGGCGCGGCGGATGACCGAGGCGGGCATCGACTCTGCGCGGCTCACGGCCATCGTGGTGACTCACGAGCACGCCGATCACATCAAGGGCGTGCGGGTGATGTCGAAGACTGCCGCAGTGCCCGTCTTTATCAGCGATGCCACTCGCGCCGAATGCCGCTTTGCCGCTGAAGGCGAAGGCATGCGGTGGGGCGAGGCGATCTCTTCGAGCGAGCCCTTTCAGATAGGCTCGCTCGATTTTCATCCATTCGCGATCCCGCACGACGGGGTCGATACGTTCGCTTTCACCGTGCAGTCCAGAGGCGTGAAGGTGGCCATAGTGACCGACCTCGGCTACGTGACGAGGCTTGTCGCCGAGCGGCTTCGTGGATCGGACCTCGTCGTGATCGAGTCCAACCACGACCGCGACATGCTGAAGGTAGGCCCGTACCCGTGGCCGCTCAAACAGCGAATCGCAAGCAACACCGGACATCTGTCGAATGACGAGACCGCCCGATGGATTCGCGAAGATTTCGACGGGCGCGCACAGTACATAGTGCTCGCGCACCTGTCGCGCCAGTGCAATCATCCGGAGCTTGCGCGATTGAACGCGCTTCAGGCGCTCGCGTCTCACGGGCCGCTCTTTTTTCCCGACGCAGAGCGTCGCGTAAAGGTGGCCCACCCGGACCGACCGACCCAGTGGTTTGAGATTTGAGATGATAGATCGTTACACGCGGCCCGAAATGGGCGCAGTATGGACAGAAGAGAATAAGTTTCAAAAGTGGCTCGACGTAGAGCTTGCCGCCTGCGAAGTGCACGCCGAGCGAGGCGTGATCCCCCGCGAAGCGGTGGAACATATCCGCCGGACGGCGCGGTTTTCTGTCGACCGCATAAAAGAGATTGAGCGCACGACGCGGCACGACGTGATCGCCTTCACCACCGCGCTCGCCGAAAACATAGGGCCACAGTCCCGCTTCGTTCACTACGGGCTGACCTCTTCGGACGTCGTCGACACGGCGAACGCCCTGCTCCTCGGCGACGCGGCCACGATAATACTCGAAGACCTCGACCGGCTCGGCACGGTGCTCCGCCGCCGCGCGATGGAACACCGCTACACTGTCATGATGGGCCGCACTCACGGCGTTCACGCCGAGCCCACGACTTTCGGTCTGGTGCTCGCGCTCTTTTACGCAGACAACGAGCGCAATAAAGAGAGGATGCTTCGCGCTAAAGATGTGATCGGCTACGGCAAGATATCGGGCGCGGTCGGCACGTTCGCGCACCTCGACCCCGAAGTAGAAGAGCGCGTCTGCGAAAAACTCAACCTGAAGCCCGCGCCTATCTCCACTCAGGTGATCCAGCGCGACCGCCACGCCGAGTTCCTTTCGACGCTTGCGATAATCGCCTCCTCTATGGAGAAGATAGCCCTCGAAGTGCGCCACCTTCAGCGGACCGAAGTGCGCGAGGCGGAAGAGCCTTTCTCGCCGGGACAGAAAGGCTCTTCCGCCATGCCGCACAAGCGCAACCCTGTGACAAGCGAACAGATCTGCGGGCTTGCGAGGGTGGTACGCTCGAACGCCCAGGCCGCGTTCGAGAACATCGCCCTCTGGCACGAGCGCGACATATCGCACTCGTCGGTCGAGCGCGTTATACTCCCCGATTCGTGCATTCTGACGGACTATCTTATAAACAAGACCGAATGGCTTATAGACGGGCTTGCTCTCTACCCGCGCCGCATGCGAGCGAACCTCGATTCGCTCGGGGGAGTGACCGCAAGCGGGCAATTGCTGCTTGAGCTTACGCGAAAGGGCATGACGAGAGAGGAAGCCTATGCGATTGTGCAGCCGCTCGCCATGCGCGTTTGGGACAATGGAGAGAACTTCCGGCAGCTTGTCACAGAAGACGCCCGTATAAACGAGGTGCTCGCGCGCGAAGAACTCGACGCGCTGTTCGATATAAACCACCAGCTCCGCAATGTCGATAAGATATTCGACCGGGTGTTTAAAGAAGTCTAGCGAGTCTGGCGCGTCTGGCGCGTCTAGCGCGTCGCTTTAATGACAGACATCGCTTGAATGAGATAATGCAAAGCAGTCAGCATAGTCAAGAGCGGGACTCGCTAGACTCGCAAGACTGTTCTTGCGGGACGCGCTAGACTCGCCAGACTCGCTAGACCCGCTAGACTGTTTTTACTCAGTTGATCGATTATGAAAGCTAAAATATATGTCACACTCAAGCCCTCCGTTCTGGACCCTCAGGGCAAGGCGATTCACCACGCGGTAGAGACGATAGGCTATCGCGGCATCGATGACGTGCGGCAGGGGAAGTATTTTGAGATCACTGTCTCGGACGATCTTTCCAGCGAAGAGGCCCGGCGGGAGATCGAGCGTCTGGCGAGAGACGTCCTGTCGAACCCCGTCATCGAAGAGTACCGAATCGAGATGAGCCGGGAGTGATCCGGAAGAAGAAGGGCTGCCACTAAATCCTGTACTTTCATGTTCCGCCGAAGCGTGAGATAATGCCTCTTACCGATAACCCCCGGGCATCAAGCCTGAACTCAAATCGGAAGGACCAGAAGAAGGATATGAAATTCGGAGTAGTTGTGTTTCCGGGTTCCAATTGTGATCACGACACCTACCACGTAATAAGCAAAGTCATCGGCCAGCCTGTCGATTTCATCTGGCACCGTCAGAGCACGCTCGGCGACGCGGACGCGGTCATACTGCCGGGCGGGTTCTCATACGGCGATTACCTGCGGACCGGGGCGATTGCCCGGTTCAGCCCCGTCATGGGCGCGGTCAAAGAGTTCGCTTCGCGTGGAGGGATAGTGCTCGGCATATGCAACGGGTTTCAGATACTGTGCGAAGCGGGCCTGCTCCCGGGCGCGCTCATGCGCAACAGCAACCTGAAATTCATCTGCGGGCACGTCAACGTTCGCGTCGAGACCACGGACACCCCTTTTACCGCAAGCTGCCGCAGAGGCGACGTGCTTTCGATGCCCATAGCGCACGGCGACGGCAACTACTTCTGCGATGCCGCGACGCTCGAAGAATTGCGGCGCGAGAACCGAATTATCTTTCGCTACTCGGATGCGAACGGCGCCGTCACTTCGGAAGCGAACCCTAACGGCTCGCTCGACAACATCGCAGGGATATGCAACCGCGAGCGCAACGTGCTCGGGCTGATGCCGCATCCCGAACGGGCCAGCGAGGACATGCTCGGAAGCAGCGACGGGCGGATAATCTTCAGCTCGCTCGCCAACACTATCGCCGAGCTCGCTAAAGCATCGTAAGCAGAAGTCGGAAGCCAGGAGCCAGAAGTCAGAAGCTGGTCGACTCTGATTCCGATCTCATTCGCTCGACAGCAACCGAGAACTGATGCGAGAGCTTCTGGCTCCTGGCTTCTGACTTCTGGCTTCTTAATAGGGCATTTCGAGATGAGTGAACCTGTCATAACCGCTGAGATCATACGAGGCCACGGGCTGACCGAAGAAGAGTACAGCCGTATTATCGAGTTGATGGGAAGAGAGCCGACCTTCACCGAGCTCGGGATATTTTCGGTGATGTGGAGCGAGCACTGTTCCTATAAGTCGTCGAAGGTCTACCTCAGGCGGCTTCCGACGAGGGGCGATGCGGTGCTTCAGGGGCCGGGCGAGAATGCGGGCGTCATCGATATAGGCGGGGGGCTCGCCGCCGCGTTCAAGATCGAATCGCATAACCATCCTTCATTCATCGAGCCATATCAGGGAGCGGCAACGGGCGTGGGCGGCATCCTGCGCGACGTATTCACTATGGGCGCCCGCCCGCTGGCCGTGATGAACTCGCTTCACTTCGGCCCGCTCGACGACGACGAGAACGCCTCGCCCGAAGAGAGGGCCACTGTTGCGCGTAACCGCTCGATAATGGCCGGCGTGGTCAAGGGCATAGGCGATTACGGCAACGCCTTCGGCTGCCCGACCATAGGCGGCGAGGTCCAATTCGCCGACTGTTACTCGCGCAACCCGCTCGTAAACGCCTTCACGCTCGGACTGATGCGTCACGACCAGATCTTTTACGGTCGCGCCGCTGGCGTGGGCAATCCGCTGATCTACGTCGGGGCGAAGACCGGGCGCGACGGCATACATGGCGCGACCATGGCCTCGGAAGAGTTCGGCGAAGAGGCCCAGTCCAAGCGGCCTACCGTGCAGGTCGGAGACCCGTTTTTAGAGAAGCTCCTGCTCGAAGCCTGTCTCGAAGCCATGCGCGCCGGGGCCATAGTCGGGATACAGGACATGGGCGCGGCGGGGCTCACAAGCTCGTCTTCCGAAATGGGCGCTCGCGCGGGCAACGGCATAGAGATAGACGTCGATTTAGTTCCGCAACGCGAAACCGGCATGACCGCCTACGAGATAATGCTCTCCGAGTCGCAGGAGCGCATGCTTATAGTCGCAGCCGCCGGGCGCGAACGCGAGGTGATCGATATATTCAAGAAGTGGGAGCTTGACGCCGTGGTCATCGGGCGCGTGACCGATGACGGCCATCTCCGCGTAAAGAAGGATGGCCAGATCGTGGCCGATATTCCGAACCGCGCGCTGACCGAGCAGGCGCCCGTCTATAATCGCCCGGCACGCCCGAACGAACGAACAAATCCTGCGCCCGAAATAGAGCAGGTAGAGTCTTCCGTCGAAGAGCTTGACTCGACCTTTATGCGGATCATCGCCTCGCCCACGGTCGCGTCGAAGGAGTGGGTCTATCGTCAATACGATCATATGGTGCGAACGAACACGGTCGTGCTGCCGGGCTCGGACGCGGCGGTCATAAGGGTAAAGGAGAAGCGCGCGGGGCTTGCCATGACGCTGGACTCGAACGCTCGCTACTGCCAGGCCGACCCGCGCGCCGGGGCGCGGCTCGTCATTGCCGAAGCCTGTCGCAATCTCGTTGTGAGCGGCGCGCGCCCGCTTGCGCTCACCAACTGCCTCAACTTCGCTTCGCCTGAACGGGCGG
>DASTET010000654.1:0-5471 GCA_035709445.1 Blastocatellia bacterium
ATCTTGAACTGCCACCTGGAGTTTCAGTGTATATCACAGGTTTTTTGGTGTCAACGTAGCAGCCTGCTGAGTCATGCCCAGTAAAAATAAAGCCTCCTTTGTGATAGAAATTCGGGTGCTATAAACCGATTCCACAAAGGAGGCCCCTTATGCGTCTTAAACGCATCGCTAAGTTTACTTCGTCTGTCACTAAAGGACTACTCCCAAGCCAACAATCTACCATCTGCCAGGTCGTTTGCTCACTTATTGTCTGCCGCTGCCTTTATCTTGCCGAGATTGCTCGTTGTCTTGAAACTGAGACTGCTTTTCGCCACAACTTAAAACGCGTATTCCGTTACGCTGACAACCAACGCATCTCAAAACAGTCGAGTAAGGAAGTTGTAGCTGCCCGTCTTGTTAATCAGCTTCGCCACCGTCTTGAGATCAAACCCAATCAGTATTTGGAAATCATTATCGACTGGACTTCTGTAAACGGCTTTCAGTTGCTATCGGCACTTGTGCCTGTTGATGGAAGAGCCGTGCCAATCCTTCAGTGGGCTGTAAAGAAATGGGAGTTTCGTCGGTCTCAGAACACCTTTGAAGAGCTGTTTATTCAATCACTTAGACGTTGCATACCAAGAAGCCTGAAGGTCATCATAGTTGCGGATCGAGGATTCCAGCGAGCAGATTTCCTCACCTTTCTTCGAGCACAAGGGTTGAGCTTTGTCATACGAGTGAAGGGAGATGCCTGGGTAGAGATGAGCGGCTATAGTGGAAAGTTGCGAGACTACAAACTCAGTCCAGGTCAGAGCTTCAAACAGAACCGAGTCATCTATCATAAAACGAAGCGTTACCAGATGAAGATAGTCTTTAACTGCGAGAGAATAGAAGGAAAGATATGTAGCTGGTTGTTGGCAACAGACTTGGGCCTGACAGCCAAACAGATAGTCAAGATTTATCAAAGAAGGATGTGGTGCGAGGAAAGCTTCCGTGATCAGAAACAGGAGTTCAAGCTAGAGAAGGTAAGAGTGGAAGAGGCGAGGAGATTAGAGAATCTGGTATTGGCTCTGGCAATAGTGCTAATGATATTAGCCGTCATAGGGCAGAGAGGGAAAAGGCTTGGATGGGCAGATAAATTTTCAGTGCCACGCAAGAAGGAGATAGAAATCTCCTGGGTGCAGATAGGATTGCATTTGCTGAGGAAATCCACTGAATATCTGAACCTGCTGTTTGAGAGCAAGGGAGCGGGCTTCTTTTTTCGCTGGGCATGACTCAGGTCAGGAGCTGGTCGAGACTGATTCCAGTTTCTCTCATTCGGCTTCAATCGAGAGATTATGCGATAGATTCTGGCTTCTGACTCCTGTCTTCTGAATTCTTATTTCCGCTTGCCTGCGCCACCCCGGTCAAATATGCTTATTGGCCCTCTGATTGAGCCGGGGCGAATAGGAAGTGTGGCATGTATGAGCGATGCATCAAATGGTCGGGCTTTTTCGGTCGGACCATACTGCTGATCGGTCTCATCGTCGCCGCCTCGACCTTCGCCGCGGCCGAGCGCCTGCCCGTTAAAATCTACACCACAGCCGACGGGCTGGCGCAAAACAGTGTCAACCAAATTGTGCGCGATTCGCGCGGCTTCCTCTGGTTTTGTACCGACGAGGGGTTCTCACGTTTCGATGGCTACTCATTTACGAATTACACAACCGCTGATGGACTGCCTCACCCGGTTGTCAACTCCTTCCTGGAAACTCGCAACGGCCTCTATTGGGTCGGCACCTACTATGGCGTGTGCCGATTCAACCCGAAGGGCCGTCCGCCGCCGGGAGCCGAACCCGACAATCAACGGACCACGGACGCTCCGATGTTCGCCCTCTACCCGCAGACAGGTATGGTAAATGTGCTCCTTGAGGATCGAGCAGGTGTCATCTGGGCTGGCGCGGGGCGCGGACTTTATCGGCTCGACCAGATTAATGGAGAATGGACGGTTCGCGCCGTCGAGATCGGGCTTCCGCAAGAAGTTGACAACGATATTAGAGTGCGCGCCCTTGTTGAGGATCGCCACGGCGCCCTGTGGATCGGCGCAGGCAGCGGCCTTTACCGCCGCTGGCCCGACGGCCGCACCGAGCGATACACCACCGAGCATGGTCTGCCGGCCAATGACCTCCTGGCGCTGCTCATTGATACAGACGGCCAATTATGGGTCGGGACACGAAAAGGCTTAGCCCAGATCGCGCTGGGACCGGGAACTCACCAGCCCAGGATCATCCGCCTCTACACAGAGAAAAACGGGCTTCCAAACCCGAATACGAGATCGCTGTTTCGATCCTCCACGGGGCAGTTGTGGGTCGGCTCGAGCACGGCGCTCGTCGAGTTCGTTCCTCAGCCCGGTCAGGATGGCTCACGATTTGGCTATTATGACAGCGAGCTGGTCCTGAACAAGTTGTTTGTGCAGACGCTCGCGAAGGACCGCGACGGGAATCTCTGGATCGGGACGGACAACGGCGCGATAAAGCTGGCGAGAAACGGATTCACCACTTACACGGAAGCCGATGGTCTCGGCGAGTCTCGCGTCTCCTCTATCTTTGAAAGCCGCGCCGGAGACCTCTGCGTCATGACGCTCTTCTCGAGCGCGACGCCGCTGAGCTGGTTTGAGGGAAAGAGGTTCAGGGCGATACGCCCCCGGCTTCCTCGACGCCTCACCTACTTCGGCTGGGGCTGGCATCAGATTACGCTACAGGATCGAGCCGGGGAATGGTGGCTTCCCACCGGACAAGGGCTGATCCGTTATCCGAAAGTTGATCACGTCCGCCAACTCGCCGCGACGCCGCCGAAAGCGATTTACACGACCAGGGATGGATTGGCTTCGAACGACGTTACCCGGCTGTATGAGGACTCGCGCGGCGATATCTGGATTGCGACCTTCTCCGAAGCCCTGGGCGGGATCAGTAGATGGGAGAGAGCCACAGAAACAATTCGCCACTGTGGGGAAGCCGATGGCCTGCCACTGAAGAACGCCGGTGCCTCTGCGTTTGGCGAAGACCGTGAGGGGAATCTCTGGATAGGTTTCATTGGCGCCAATTTCCTGGCTCGCTTCAGCGATGGCCGCTTCACGTTATTCACCTCCGAACAAGGCCTCCCGGTTGGCTCGGTTTATGACCTCTATCTTGATCGCGCAGGCCGGTTGTGGATCGCCACGACGGGCGGCCTGGCTCGCATGGACGACACGAGCGCCGAGCGGCCTCAATTCATCACCTACACAACCGCTGAGGGACTCTCCACCAATAGCATCAATTGCATCACCGAAGACCGATACGGACGCCTGTACGTCGGCACGTCACGCGGACTGGATCGGCTCGACCCGGCGACCGGTCGCGTAAAACCGTTTACTGCCGCCGACGGCCTGTTTTCGGGCGAAGTGCTGGTGTCGTATCGCGATCGAAAGGGTGATCTGTGGTTTGGCGGGAAAGGCGGGCTGTCGCGCCTGAGCCCCCAACCGGACCCGCCCCAGTCGCCGCCTCCGGTTCTGATCACAGGACTCAGCATCGGCGGAGAGACGCACAGGATATCAGCGCTCGGTGAAACGGAGATTGCTTTGGTTGAGCTTGGGCCGGACAGGAATCAGATACAGATAGAGTTCGTGGCTCTGGGGTTCAGCCCTGGCGAAGGGCTTCGTTATCAATACAAGCTGGAAGGCGCGAGCGAAGAGTGGAGCGAGCTTGCAGAACAGCGGACGGTAAACTTCGCACGTCTGGCGGCGGGCCGGTATCGCTTTCTCGTGCGGGCGGTCGATGCTGATGGGATGATGAGCGATCCGGCGGCCAGCTTTTCATTCACGATCCTGCCGCCGGTCTGGCAACGCTGGTGGTTCATATGGCTCGCAGTAATTATTATGGGGCTTGCGGTCTATTCCGTATATCGTTACCGTCTGGCGCAGAAGCTTAAAGTCGAGCGAGTCCGCACGCGCATCGCTACGGACTTGCACGACGACATCGGCGCAAACCTCTCTTTAATAGCGATGGCGAGCGAGGTCGCGCACCGCCAGTCGCGCCAGGATGACCGGCAGATCGAAGGGACTCTCTCTTTGATCTCCGGCACGTCACGCGAGCTGGTCGATTCGATGGGCGACATAGTCTGGGCGGTCAACCCTGACAGGGATCATCTGGTTGATCTGGTTAAGAGGATGCGGCGTTTTGCAAGCGATGTCTTTTCGGCGCGCGGCATCGCCTTTCGATTCGAGGCCCCGCCCGACGACAGGGACATAAGGCTGGGGACTGAAACGCGCCGCGAGATGTTGCTGATCTTTAAGGAAGCTGTCAACAACATAGCCCGGCACTCTGAGTGCACCGAGGCAGGGATCGAGTTCATATTGAAGGGCGGACGGCTGGTTCTGAAGTTGAGCGACAACGGCAAGGGGTTTGACGCAGAACAGACGTTTGATGGCAACGGGCTTCAGAGTATGCGACAACGGGCAGAGAGGCTTGGCGGCAGCCTGGAAGTGGCCTCGCTCAACGGGAAAGGGACAAGGGTCACGCTCGAAACGCCTATCAGGTGACGAAGTACGACACTAGGAATCTGCCTAGTGACTTGCCTGTCGCTTCCGGTGTAAGTACTCTTTCGACACCTTTAGGAACAGTGATACAAAACCGCCAGAGCCACACCCTTCGCCTGCTGATATGAGGGTGGCGATTATCGAAGACCAGCGCAAATTCCGCGAATACCTGGCGGCGCTGATAGACGGGAGTCCGGGCTTTCGTTGCGCGGGCAGTTTCCGCTCTATGGAAGAGGCGCTCGACCGTATGCCGTCAGGCGCTGATCTGCCGGATGTCGTGCTTGTCGACATAGGGTTGCCGGGAATGGACGGGATCGAAGGCATAAAGATACTCAAAGAGCGTCATCCGAAATTGATACTGCTGATGCACACGGTCTATGACGGCGACGAGCGCATATTCGACGCGCTGTGCGCGGGGGCTAACGGGTATTTGCTTAAGAAGACTTCGCCCGCGCGATTGCTTGAGAGCTTGAGTGAAGCAATGAACGGGGGCGCGCCGATGACGCCGGAGGTCGCGCACCAGGTCATCAAGCTGTTTCGCGAGATTCGCCCGCCGGAAAAACCCGACGAGCAGTTGACGCCGCACGAGATCAGGCTGCTTGAGATGCTGGCCGAAGGCCACAACTACGAGACGGCCGCCTCGGAGCTAGGCGTTACGACTCACACCATCTCATTTCACCTGCAACGCATCTACGAGAAGCTCCACGTCCATTCCAAGACCGAAGCCGTCGCCAAGGCGCTTCGCAACCGCCTCATAAAATGAGGACGGCCTGATGCAGCATACCCGCACATTGCTAGAAACCTTCCTAGTGCAGTTTCAAGAAACATTTTGTTTGAGGTGCTCATAATGCTCGCACCTGAAATAGTCACAGACTCGTTTTATCAATTCTTCAGCCGTCAGCTTTCGCTCTGGCTCGACAACCGCTCGCTTGCCGTGTACCCAATG
>DASTET010000655.1:0-2876 GCA_035709445.1 Blastocatellia bacterium
AGCCTGTGAGGCGGCGGCCACCCCAACCGTGTATATAGATGGCGGCGGGCGCAGAGGGGAGAAACCTCGGCTCATACAACGTGGCCGCAAGCATTATGTTTTGCGCTCCGCTCTCGGAGCCGGCGGGAACTTCTATGAAGTGCGTCGAAACATCCACAAGCAATCCTGCGCGCGCGCCCGTCGGAAAAGAGCAGGGGATCGCCAGCAGCGCCAGTGCAAGAAACAACGAGACCCATCTCAACATCTGTTGCGACACCTTTACTCATTCGATTATCGCTCTCTCGAGAGGACTGGCAGAACCGACACGCAATTGATAACAGGCGCATTTGATCGAGTCAACCCGATAAGTATTGACATCGGTTTTCTCCCTGACATAAGATGTGCCCGATTAATTGGGCGGAAGTGTAAAGATATTGAGCAATCGATTGTAAGGCGAGCAGGGGATGGCTTCGAGCTTGAAGCGGTTCGAGAGTTCAATATCTATTGGGAAATACCGGGGTGGAAGGCAGGCCCCCCGGTATTTTGCGCATTTAGAGAGTGCCGGGAACCGATGAGTTTGAGCTTGCGAGGTTGATGCGGTAGTTAGCCACCTTCTGCGCTCTTAAGGTTTCTTTCGTAGATTATCCTGAGCCCTTCGAGTGTCAGGTCCGAATCGACGGCCTGTATCAACCGTGAGCCCCGACTGATAAGCGGCGCAAGCCCTCCGGTTGAGATCACTTTTGTATCAGGCCCCAGCTCTTCTATCATCTTTTCAAGCACACCGTCGACAAGCCCCACATATCCGTAGTAGAGGCCCGATTGCACGCTCGCCGTGGGGTTGGTTCCAATCACTTTTTCGGGGCGGCGTATGTCTACGCGGCGGAGCCGGGCGGCGCGCTGGAATAGCGCATCGGCAGAGATCTGTATGCCGGGGCATATTATCCCGCCGAGGTACTCTCCCGCTCTCGATATCGCGTCAAAGGTTGTGGCCGTGCCGAAATCGACTATGATACAGGGGCTGCCGTACTTTTCGAGCGCCGCCACGGCGTTCACTACCCTGTCTGCCCCAACCTCTTCGGGGTCGTCATAGAGCACGGGCATGCCGGAATTCTCCGCGCCGACGAAGAGCGGTTTTATGCCGAAGTAGACCTCGACCATCTTATGCAGAGTAAAGTCGAGAGGCGGCACGACGGATGACACGGCGATATCGGTTATCGAGGACGGCTCAAGGTTATACATCTGCAACAGCATGCGGCAGAGTATTCCGTACTCGTCTATCGTCCGCTGTCGCTCGGTAGTAAGCCGCCAGCTATGCCTTAGCTCCTTCCCGTCATAGACGCCGAGCGTTGTGTTTGTGTTTCCTACGTCGAGAACCAGCAGCATGATTTAAGGACGGGCCTGCTCGTCTTTTAATCTCCCGTCGCTTCACTCCCTTCTTAAAGTCACTTCGCCTGAGAATATCTCCCTCGTCTCGCCGCCGTCCATCTCAATTATAAGCGCGCCGTTCGGCGCGAGCCCGCGAGTCACAGCCTCTATCTCTGCGTCGCTCGATATGATGCGGACCCGGCAGGACCGCGCGCTCGATGAGAGCTCTTCCCAGCGTGAGACGACTCGGTCCGGCGAAGAGACGGCTGCCCTGTACCACTCGTCCAGCCTCCCAAGAAGCGGCGGCAGCAGGTCATCCGGCGTTACGGGTCTTCCGGATTCGATAAAGGCAGAAGTGGCGCTATCTCGAATCTCTTCCGGAAACTCTCGCTGTAAGAGGTTCACCCCTACCCCTAGGACCGCATACTCAACCCGCCCGTCCTCTATTGCGGATTCGACGAGCACGCCGCATATCTTTCGACCCCGCACCAGCACATCGTTAGGCCATTTGATGTCTGCGGGGAGGGCGAAATCAGAGGCGAGCGTCTCTGCGACCGCTACCGCCGCCCCGAGCGTAATAATTGTTGAAGCAACTGGATTGATAGAGGGTCTGAGTATCAATGACAGGTAGAGCCCTTCGCCGCGAGGAGAGGCCCACGTGCGGTCCATACGTCCGCGCCCTGCGGTCTGCTCAAGGGCTGTGATCGCAAGCCCTTCCTCGGCCCCCGACCTTGCCATCTCCTTCGCCAGATCATTCGTCGAGGCGAGACTTTCGTAACGAAGAATCTTCGATCCCAACATATCAGTGGTCAGTGGTCAGTGGTCAGTTATGCTTTAGCCGATAATGCTGGTTAGTTTCAGCCGGTATTAACAGCAAGCACACGCGACCAGCAATCACTGACCACTGGCCACTGACCACTGACCACTGAATTCATTCTCTCATCGCAAGCTCGAAGAAGCGGTTCGTAGCATTCAGGGCAGCTTTCACCGCCGCATCGATCTCGTTGCCTGCGACCTGGCAGGAGCCGAAGACCTGGACCTGTTTGCCCTCGAAGTCGACGTTTACGAGCACTGCTATGAGGTCTTTGCCCAGCGCATTGACGTGGTCTAAATCGACCAGCTCGCATTTGAAGCGGTCTTCGACAACCTTTTCTATCGCCTTGAAAGCGGCTGCACAAGCCGCTTTCAGCCTTCCCGATCCTTCGCTGCTGTGCCGGGCATCTGCCTGGATCGCACGATCGGCAAACGAGAACGTCACTTCGGCCCGGCAAATCGAGTTGTCTTCATCGTGCACGACCGCGCGGTCGAATCGCAGGCGCTTCGGGCTCAAGCTCATCTTTATTCACTCTTGAGATGCGGGCTGTATCCCTGCTGAGAGCCTGCATCCGGAAAACTGTCTGTTAAAGGGGCGTTATCTTCATGCTTATGTCGACGGCGGTTGCAGAATGGGTGACTGCGCCAACAGATATAAGGTCGACTCCGCATTCTGCGATCCGGCGCACCGTCTGGAGGTTTACCCCTCCCGACGCTTC
>DASTET010000656.1:0-10721 GCA_035709445.1 Blastocatellia bacterium
AGGCTTATCAATCGTCGGCGGATATCGCCGCAGAGAAAAGCTCCTTTCCGCTTTTTGACGCGGAGAAGTTTCTCGAATCGGGTTACATGAAGAGAATGCCGGAAGACTTGCGCCAGAGCGTAAGCGAAAAAGGGATACGAAATGTCACGCTGCTAACGCAGGCGCCAAACGGCACGATAGGCACAATGGTGGGCACATCGACGGGAATAGAGCCGTTCTATTTCTGGAGCTATTACCGCAAGTCTCGGCTCGGCAAGCACGAAGAGCGCGTCCGCGTCCTCGAAGAATGGCAGCAGGCGCATCCGGGCGAGCCTCTTCCGGATTACTTCGTCACGGCCATGGACCTCGCGCCCGAAGAGCACGTCAAGGTGCAGGCCGTAATACAGCGGTGGGTCGATTCTTCTATATCGAAAACCTGCAACCTTCCCGCTTCCTACACGGTCGAGGAGACCCGGAAGATTTATGAGATGCTATACCGGCTCGGGTGCAAGGGCGGGACAATCTATCGCGACGGCTCGCGCGACGTGCAGGTTCTGAACCTCAAGGAGGAAGACAAGAAGGCGGGCGCGCAAAAAGAGGTTAAGAGTGATGACGAGAAGCGACCGTCTGCCGAGACGGTTGCGGCCCCGACGGCCTCTTCGGACATGGTCGAAAGCAGCGGATCGCTTCAGCCAAAGGTGCGGCCGAGGCCCTACAAGCGGCGCGGCTACACCGTGAGCAAGGCGACGCCTTCGGGGACCGCTCATATCACGATGAACGAGGACGAAGAGAACCAGCCCTTCGAAGTCTTCGTTGAGATAGGCAAGGCCGGGTCCGACATCAAAGCGATGGCCGAAGCCATGGGACGCTTGATGTCGCTCATACTTCGCATGGCCTCGCCCGTATCGCCGGTCGAGCGCGTCCGCGAGATCGTCAAGCAGATCACCGGCATAGGCGGCGCGCGGTCTTACGGATTCGGCAAGCGGCGCGTGCTGTCGCTTCCCGATGCCGTCGGGCAGGCGCTTGCGGAAAACTATCTAGGCGTCAACTACGGCAACGATGAGGCAGGACAGGGCGCGGAAGCGGGCATCGACGGCCCTGTCGACCGAAACGCAAAAAAGAAGACTCAGGCTCTAGAGGCGACTTCGGCCGACCTCTGTCCCAGCTGCGGCGATGCCGCATTCGTGAGGGTTGAAGGGTGCCAGACCTGTTACGCTTGCGGGTACTCTGAATGCTGAAGGTTATAAAGACAGGCGAAAACGAGCGAGCAAAGAAGACCCTCTCCTGACTTGCCGGCCGCCTGTCGCTCCCAGTTATTTCCTTCGAGTCAACTGCTGAGGACCACGGGGCGCGAGGCTTTCAAGCTCTCCGCCCCGCTTTTTTTGCCCGTCCATTAGACTTCTACAGTGTGCTTCGGATAGGTCTTTCGAATCTTTGTTTCGATCTCGCGCCGCGCACCCTCACTCGGTGCGGCTGACAGCTTTGCCAGGAGCTTCTTACGCTTCTTATACCGATGGCGGCGGCGGCGCATCTCGCGATTTCTCTCTCTCATATCGAAGGGTGCCCCCTGATTGATGATTTTCTACCCGAATAATCTATCATGCGAGGCTGCCGACCGAAACGTCGGATGCTTCGGAAAGATTTACCGGGCGGTCGGCGCTCGCGCAAGCAGGATTGCGTCAATCTGAGTCTGAGACTGCTTACTTGCCAGCCTGCAACTCGGAGCGGAGCCGTTCCAGCTCTTTCTGTAGCCTCATATACTCGGCGTTGGCCCGCTCGACGTCGAGCCGTTTCTTGTTGAGACTGTCCCTGTCGCCAAGTCGAGACGCCGTCGTGCGGACCGTCTCCCGGTATTCTTTTAATAGCTTCTTTACAAACTCCGCGCGCTCGCCCACCCGACGCTCAAGGTCGGCTGCGCGCTTTTTCAGACTCTGCGGCACTGGCCTCTCCTTCGGGGGCTTGTTGTTGAACCGTCCGGGGAAGCTCCCGGTCACAGCAACTCGGCAAAGTGTTAAGATTTTACCTTAACTTTCCTATTGCAACACACTGATTGATATGATATTGTGCGTTTCGTGTGGGGAATCTCCCTCGTCGTGGGTGGGGCCACGACGAGGGCAATTAACTGGTGGTGCGTGGAGTTGAGATTATCTCGGCTGTGGGGGCTAAAATAATCTCTCTTACTGGTAAACTCGCGCACCACCTTTATAACTTAACGGGTTCGGGGAGTCAACGATTATAAGCAGCAAGGTGTGGGGAATCTCCGCAGGTGATTCCGGCTGCCGACTCCCGGCTCATTTTTCCGAGCAGGAAGGTTCCCTGTGTTTTCAGAAGATGCCCTCTCAAAGATTCTCACCGAGGCGGACCGCATCGTTTGCGATGCGGAGGGCTTGCTCGACAAGGCTATTGCCACGGGGCAAGACGATTTGATAGAGGCCGCTCGCAATAATCTCCGGCTGGTGATTGAGAACCGCAACCGCTTAAACAGAGTCTTCTCGCTCAGAATGGCAGCCGCGAACCTGGAGATCTGATCCGCTCTATCGTTACTGCCCTCACCTTCAACACCCTTTGATTTGTATCGAAGTGAGGCGTATCAATACTCGCTGTGTGCTGAAAATATCCACAACTTCTCGCCTATATACCCCGGCTTGATAGCAATCTCAATCGGAGACGGTTATTTGTGGCTTTAAGCCGCTTATAAGCGGCGGAACGGGCTATGCATTAACGATGGCGTTGGCGCTCATAACTACCCTGGTGAAAGAAGACTTAATAACCCACGAGATTGCTTTTAACGAGTATGGGAGAATGGTATGAGATTCCTGGCAACGACGATTATGATGCTTTCGCTAACGTGCCTGGCGATAGCAAATGACAAAGCTTCAGGTCCCGGCATCAATCAGACGTGCGGAGGCACAGGGCACACTCACCAGTACAGCGATATAAGGATAGCGGCCGTAGAAGTCACCCGTGTTGAAGAATGCGGCTTCAGCTACGTCGATCTCGAAGAGAATACTGTAGGGCTTGATAATCATTTCAGCTTCGATAGCGGCTTCGAGATAATCCAGGTCGCAAAGAAAGCGGAAAAGTCCGGCGAGTTCCATATGGTAGGAGCGACGCGCAAGGATGTCAGGAAAGGCATGCAAGGCGTGGCGGTCTACTGCATGGGCTGTAGGGCGGTGATAAGCCTGAGGCCGCTCTCCGGAAACGAGGTCGCAATTCGCGGCTGGGGTAAATAGTCTGGCGAGTCTAGCGAGTCGAGCGTATAGCGAGTCCCGCTCCTCGCGGCGCTGATTACTTTGCAACATATGGTTTATGCGATGTCTGTCTTCAAATGGTTTATGCGATGTCTGTCTTCAAAGCGACTCGCTATACGCTCGACTCGCTAGACTCGCCAGACTGTTTCTGACAACCCTGTGAATCTCCAAATTCCGAGTTCGGCTTCAAATATTGCTCTCGGGCGTGTAGAATACTGCTTTCATTATGTCGGTCGAGATAAAGCCGTTTCAGGTCGGAAAGACAGAAATCGGGGGCAAGCAATTTTTTCTGATTGCCGGCCCGTGCCTTGTCGAAAGCGAGTCACACGCGCTCAAAATGGCCGATGCCATTCGCTCGGTGACCGAGCGCCTCGGCATCCCCTATATATTCAAGTCCTCCTACGATAAGGCAAACCGCACATCTATAAACGCTCACAGAGGACCCGGAATAGAAGAAGGGTTGCGCGTGCTCGCGCGCGTTCGCAGCGAAGCTGGCGTAAGCGTGCTGACCGACGTTCACGAAGCTGCGCAGGTCCGCGCCGCCGCCGAGGTCGTAGACGTTCTTCAGATACCTGCCTTTCTTTGCCGCCAGACAGACCTGATAGTTGAGGCCGCCCGCTCAGGCAAGGCAATCAATATTAAGAAGGGACAGTTCCTCGCGCCTCACGACATGAAGAATGTCACCGAGAAGGCGACCTCGCAGGGAAATGAGCGGGTGATGGTCACCGAGCGCGGCACGAGTTTCGGATACAATAATCTGGTGGTAGATTTTCGGGGCCTGCCCATCATGCGAAGCTTCGGTTATCCGGTAGTCTATGATGTGACGCACAGTCTTCAGCGTCCGGGGGGGCTCGGCGCATCGAGCGGCGGCGAATCTCAGTTCATTGAGTATCTTGCGCGCGCGGGAGTGGCATGCGGCATAGACGGGGTGTTTATGGAGGTTCACGATGATCCGGCCCGGGCAAGGTCGGACGGGCCTAACAGCCTGCCGCTTGAGCGGCTCGCGCCGCTGCTTGAAAGGCTCAGGGCCATACACGAGCTTGTGCGCGCCGACAGGTGAAGATTTTCATTTGCAGGGAAGTTGCCGCATGCAGGTTCTTCTCAGGCATGTTTTTTGCGTAAGACTATTTTTAGGAGGGGAGATGTCAAAGGATTATGGCGAAAAGCGGGTATAAGGGTATCAGTCGGATCGACCAGGAAAGCCGGAACACTTACGGCTGGTATGTAAGGGTAACCTTCAATGGCAAGCAGCTTTCGAAGTTCTTTAGCGATGAAGCGAACGGGGGGAGAAAGAAGGCCCTCGAAAAGGCCATCGAATACCGAAACAAGGCCGAGGCGGAGCTGGGCCGCCCGCGAACCGACAGGACGGTCGTGGGTCGCAGCCCTCGCAACCGGACGGGTATCATCGGCGTTCAGCGTAAGATCAGATCTCATGTCAATGCGGATGGCGAGAAGGTCGAGCGACACTTCTTTGAAGTGACGTGGAACCCCTGGCCCGGAAAGCTTTGCCGGACCTGGGTCTCTATAGATGAGCTGGGAGAGCGAGAGGCGCTTCGCCGCGCCTGCGCTATCCGCCGGCAAAAAGAGCGTGAGATGTACGGCAGCGTGGTCAAGCCTAACTGGGCAGCAAGCCTCAGCAAGCTGCTTCAGGCTTAACCGACTCGATCAAACACAGATTTATAGCCCATGAAGTAGCGCAACTCACCCGTTTGCGCTGCTTCATGCCCTGTCGTTTTTGGGCTTCTTTTTAACTGCTATCATGCTTACACGGGAGTTCGTGCGCCCGTCAGTCTCATCAAAGGTTGTCGTTCTGATGTTGAAAAGGCTTTTTTCTGTTCTTTTAGTCGTCCTCGCTCTATCGGTCCTCGCGGCGGCGCAGGAGGTCGAAGTCGATCGCTACAACATCTCCGCCCGCCTCGACCCGGCCTCAGGCGCAATAGACGCCCGCGCCACTCTCGCCGTAACAAACCTCGGCCAGACGCCCAAGTCAAGGATTTACCTGCGACTTACAAAGCTGGCAAAGGTCAGCTCGGTCACGGTCGGCGGCTCGCCTGCCCAGTTCGAAGCGAGCGACGACCGCCGCGTCACAACGCTGAGCCAGATCATAATCTCGCCTCAAACCCCTGTAGAAGCCGGAGCAAAGACGAGCATCGATGTGAGCTACAGGATAGAGGTCCCGGAATCTACGCCCGTGGCCGCCGTTTATCCCGGCGAAGTCGTTATGCTCCCCGATTCGGTATGGTTCCCCATGCCTTCGACTATGTTTACGATATACGGCGCAACGACCGCCCCTTTCACCCTGGCAATCAATACGCCGGCCGGGTACGGGGCCGCCTCTTCGGGCTCGCTCAAGGCCGACCCTTCCGGTCAGACCTACACCTTTGAACAGAGTCTCAACTCGCTTCCTCTCATCATCGCGGGACGGATGGAGCAGGTGCCCGATGCTCAGGGAGCAAACGGCGTCAAGATAGAGTTTCATCTGCACAGCGGGCTTGTCCCGTCCGGCGACAGGGTCCGCCGAATCTACGATGAAGCGGCCCGCATGATCGATTTTTACACCCGGACGCTCGGCCCGCTGCCCGCAGGGACAAGCTTTCGAATCATCTCGTCCGCGCGGACCGGAAACGTCATAGTCCCCGGCGCAATCGTCCTCGAAGAGGATGTATTTCGACAGGAGGCGCTCGACGCCATAACCGTCGAGCGTCTGGCCGACGCCATCGCTCGCATGTGGATAGACGGGCGCGTCCGACTGCGGGGACAGGAAGCGCGACAGGCGCAGGGCACGAGACCGGCGCTCAAGGCCCGAAGCACCGCGCTGCTTCGCGACTCGCTCCCTCGCATGCTTGCCGTCCTCTTTATAGAAGACCGGTTCGGCAAGGACGCCGCGATGGATGCCTACACCCGGCAGAGGTGGAGCTACACGCCTGTTGCAAAATCGGCCCGCGACGCCGAGCTTGGCATACAGACGCCGCTAGTCGCCACATACTCGGCAGCCGTCTTCGGCAAGGGGCCTCTCGTTTTTCGTCTGATAGCCGAAACCGTCGGGCGGGAAAAATTCATCGCCGCACTCGGCGAGGTCTTTCGCGCGGGACAGACTAAGATTGTAACGACAGACGACCTCAGACAGGCGCTCGTCAAGGCTTCGGGACCGGAAGTCGAGCGGCTGTTTCAGCAATGGGTCGACTCGATAATAGAGCCTGACATTGTTATAGGCATACCGCAGCCTTCAGACAAGCCCGGCTCGCAGCGGCTCAACCTGCGCAATCTCGGCAACGGGGATATCCTGACCGAGGTGGTTGCCGCCACCGCTTCGGGCAAGCAGATCACCGTGCCTGTGACCGTGCCCTCAGAAGACCTGACCTCTATCGAGATCGCCACGAGCGAAAAGATCGAATCGGTCGAAGTCGATCCGCGCAAGCTGATCATACAGTCCGATTATGACAACGACCGCAAGCCGGCCCGCACTTCCTCGCAGACGCTCTTCAATGAGAGCATCGTCGCCTTCAACAAGGGCGAGCACGCGGCGGCTGAAGCAAAACTGAAAGAGGCCATCTCGGTCGACCCGCGCAACGAGCTTTTGCACGCCTGGCTCGCGCGCTCGCTCTTTGCTCAGAATAAGCTCGACGAAGCGCACGCCGCCGCCAGCACAGCCATAAAGACCGATCTTTCATCCGCCGCCGCGCTCGCCTGGGCGCACATCACGCTCGGACAGATTTCACTTGCGCGCAACCAGGCCGCACAGGCCGTGCCCCATCTCAGGCAGGCCGTCATCATCGCCGATGAAGCGCCCGCGCAGTTTCAGGCGCGTGAAGTTCTGATACGCGCAGAACGCGCCGCCAACATGACACCGCAGGTCGATGAGTCTATACGGGCATTTGTCGCGCAGCTCGATACGATGCTCAAGCAGCCTTCGTCGGATAAACTCTTTACGATAATCAGCAGGAACAATCTGAAGCGGTTCGTCCAGGGGCTTACGGTTTCGCCGCCCACATCCTGGACCACCGAGATACTCAGGGTCGATATGATAGATGCCAACCGCGCGGCGCTCGATGTGGGGCTCGCGGTAAAGACCAAGCAGGCCGACCAGTCGGGCACAGCCGTCTTCGTGCTCTATCGCTCGGCTACGGGCTGGGTGCTCGAAGACGTCCAGCTCTTCAATGTCAAATGAGATCGAAGGCGAGCGCAATATTACTTGTCGCGGGTCTGCTATTCGTCTTTATTGCGCTCAATCTTCTCTTCCTCGTAGATAACGAGTCCGACCAGGAGAACGAGAGGACCGGCAGCCGGTCCTCGTATCGCCCTACGCCTTTCGGCACGCTGGCCTATTATACGCTGCTAGAAGAGAGCGGCTACCCTGTCACGCGATTCGAGCGCCCGCTCACGGATCTCGACTCGCACAAAGAGATAGGCACGCTCGTCATAATCTCGCCGCCTCAGGTCTTCAACCCCGCGCCGGAAGAGTTTGCAAGCCTTAACGCCTGGGTCGAAAAAGGCGGCCTCCTTATCGTGATCGACCGCGAGATCGAGGCCGGGTTCAGAGACGCGACCGCGAGCACCGAAGGCGGAGATTTTTCTTCGACTGCCCGCCCGCTCCAGCCCACGCGATATACGCGGGGCGTCAGCCGCGTAGCCCTCTCGGAGTTCGCTTCGCGCATAACAATCGACTCACGCTCGGTCACCTATCACGTGGGAAATGAGCGGGCCGCAGTCCTTGCCGATGCGAGCGTGGGCAAAGGGCGGATTGTGCTGCTCGCCGATCCTTTCGTAGTGGCAAACAATGGTATCGATAAGGCCGATAACGTCCTGCTCGCGCTCAACCTGTTCGCCGACCGCCCCGATGGAAAGATCGCTTTCGACGAGTACCATCACGGGTACGGGAGGACGGGACAGGGTGGCATCATGGCCTATTTTCGCGGGACGCCCGTCCCCTGGATGATGGCGCAGGGCGCGCTGATCGCGGCGCTTGTCATCTATAGCTTCGGTCGCAGGTTCGCTCGCCCCGTCCCGCTCCGGCGCGAGCGGCGCACTACGAACCTGGAATTCGTATCGTCTATGGCGAACATCACAAGGCTTGCGCGCGCGACCGATCTCGCAATGCGAAATATCTATATCGAGTTTCGCAACAGGCTCTGTCGTTATTCGGGGCTGCCGTCGAACGTTCCCACATCGAAGCTTTCGTCGGCTGTGGCTCGCAGGGCCGGCCTCGACCCGGCGGAGATAGGCCGGTTGCTCGACCGCTGCGAGCGAGTGGTGCGAGGCGAGCCGGTTAGCGATTCCGAGCTGCTGGCCCTTACGACCCGAATACGCGAGATAGAATCGTCGCTGCGCATATGAAAGGCCGGTTAGATCAAATCCCAGGACTATTGAGCTCTCGGTCATGATAGAGAATATGAACCACAGAGGACACCGCAGGGTCACAGAGGATAGATAATTCCTCTGTGATCCTGCGGTGTCCTCTGTGGTTTTATAGATTATGACGGCCAAGAACTCCATTTCAAAGCGAGAACTGAATGACCCGTATTAACCCTATGACAGGAGTGACCCCGCTATGAAAGTTGTCGGCTTGTGTGTTATAGCTCTTCTGCTTTTTGCCGTACAGACGGCAGGCGCTCAGGGGAGAAGGATGAAAATATACATCTCGGCGGATATGGAAGGCGTGGCAGGAGCGGTCACCGCAGACCAGCTCGGCCCCGCAGGGTTCGAGTACAACAGGTTCCGCGAGTTCATGACTGCGGAGGTGAACGCGGCCATAGAAGCCGCTTTCGAGGCGGGGGCAACCGAGATAGTCGTCAGCGACTCTCACGGCAACGGTCAGAACCTGATGATCGAGAGGCTGCCGAAGAATATCACCGTCGTCCGGAGCTGGCCCCGACCGCTCATGATGATGCAGGGAATAGACGAGACCTTCGACGGGGCGATCTTTCTCGGCTATCACACCAGCACATCGAACATGGAGGGCGTTCGGGCGCACACTATATCGAGCGCGCGGCTCGCCGAGGTGCGGCTGAACGGCTCGCCCGTGTCTGAAGCCGCAATCAACGCGGCCATAGCCGGGCACTTTAATGTCCCTGTCATATTGGTGTCGGGCGATGATGCGGTCGTCCGCGAGACGCGCGCGATGCTCGGAGATATAGAGGGCGCGACCGTCAAATGGGCATACGGGTTCCATTCGGCCAGGACGCTCACGCCTCAGGCAGCCTGTGACCTCATACGCGAACAGGTGAAGAAGGCCATGGGCAGAATAAAGGATTTCAAGCCCTACAGGCTCAAGACGCCCATCCATCTCGACGTGCGGTTCAAGAATTACCGCCCGGCCGAAGTCCTCGCGTATCTCCCCATAGTTGAGCGGACCGATTCGCACAGCATAAGGTTTACGGGCCGCGACATGGTAGAGGTCTCGAAGTTCATCGAGTTCATAATCACGTATGAGCCGGGGCTTGAGCCCTGAGCCTGGTCGCTGCGCCCGCTTTGCGAAGACGAGCGCCGGGCGAGTATAAATTCTTATGAAGGAGGAAAGTTTCGGATGCGACTTACCGAGATGGTTTCGTGCGCCGGTTGAGCGGCCAAGCTTGCGCCGAGCGCGCTCGCCCAGGTACTGAGCGGGCTACCGAGACAGCCTTTCGATGAGAACCTGATTGTCGGCTTCGACACGGCTGACGATGCGGGGGTATACCGTCTCCGCGAGGACCTGGCTATAGTTCAAACCGTCGATTTCTTCACCCCCATCGTTGACGACCCTTATGATTACGGCAGGATCGCGGCGCTCAATTCGATAAACGATGTCTGGGCGATGGGCGGAACTCCTGTCACGGCCCTTGCAATCACCTGCTTCCCGAAAAAGGGTGTCGACTTTGCCATACTCGGCGAGATCATGCGAGGCGGTCTCGATGTGCTGACTCAAAACAGAGTGGCCCTTCTGGGCGGGCACAGCGTAGATAACCAGCAGATCATGTTCGGCTACGCGGTGACAGGTGTTATCGACCCCGGTAACGTCGCAAAGAACGCTGGCGCGCGGCCGGGTGACATCCTCATCCTGACGAAGCCTGTCGGCACGGGCGTCATCTCTACGGGGATCAAGTTCGGCAAGGCCGATCCGGAGGTTGCCGCCCGCTCGGTAAAGGTGATGCTGACGCCGGGCAGAGAGGCCGCCGAAGCGATGCGGGATTTCCGGGTGAAAGGCGCGACCGATATCACGGGCTTCGCCCTGATAGGGCACGCCTGGGAGATGGCCTGCGCAAGCAATGTGACTATAGAGATAGATTCTTCGCGCGTCCCGGTCCTCGAAGGCGCGCTCGACCTGGCCGGGCGCGGGATGCTTACGAGCGGCGACAAGACCAACCGCGAATACACTGGCGATGATGTAGAGGTCAGCAGCGCGGTAAGCAAAGAGATGGCACACCTGCTATATGACCCTCAAACGGCGGGCGGAATACTCATAGCGATCACGCCCGACCGCGCAGAAGAGATGCTCACGCTGCTCAAAAAGACCTA
>DASTET010000657.1:0-2854 GCA_035709445.1 Blastocatellia bacterium
TGCGATGGGATTTCGGAGGTGTATAGTCCCGCACGGCAACCTCACCGGACTCGAATATGACGATGGGATAGAGATCATAGGAGTGCGGAATGTAGATGACGCGCTCGACGCGCTCTTGTGAAGATAAAAAAGACCAGAAGGATGACGCAGCCCCCGTTGCCTCATCCCTCCGGTTCTTTTGTTACTGTCTGTCTGTCGCTTCTCTCAGTTTTTGCGATGACCGACGCAGCCCCCGTTGCCCCGGCCATCGCGTAACCTTTAAGCTACGCCGATTGTATCGGCAATGCGCGTGCCAGTCGCGCTGACCCGCGCAGGTAGCTGTAAGTTATGTATTTGCGTAAAAGCGCGGAACCCGCATTCTTCAGCCTAACAATTCTTGTCACCGGACAAGTGACAAATAAAGAGAGCAGGGGGCAGGATTCAGGGGTCGGGGGGCAGGGCTTCAGTGTCAATAGCTTGTTGAATACTGAATGCTTATTTGCCGACATACTGATTATCAGCAAACAAACCCTGACCCCCGGCCCCTGACTCCTGACCTCTGTAGTAAAACTGATAGCAAAATCGGTAAGTTCGGCTATAATGATTCCCGCCAGGTGCCTGGACCTGGCACGGCAGGCAGCCGCCCACGGTAGCAGAGTCAGTTTTCTCGTTAATATTATGAAGGCTCTGCTGCCGGGCAGCCCGGACGCTTTCTCATTCGCTTCTGTTCGGGCGAGACTCTCGTAAATTTGCCGTCGCGCCCCGGCAACTATGCTTTATAAAGACGGTGCGCGTGTAAGCTCCTTAAACGGTGATGCTGCCTGCTGCCAACTGCGGTCCGGGTGGCCGCATACAGATCTTTTACAACTCAGCTTAACTATTCGCAGCGTCGTACAGCAGGAACGGCTCAGGCGATAGGTAAGACGTACGGAGGTCATATGCGATTCGACGTTACTCTCATTCGTATCGTCTTCATCGCGGCGCTCGTGGGTGCTGGTTACTACCTGAGACCTGTCTATGGCAGGCCCGGTCTTTCGGCGATCATCGGGGCGCTCGTCGCCCTGGCGATAATCTTGTTTGAGACCCGAATCCGCAAGGCTACTCTTAAAACCCTCATAGGCGGCGCGTTCGGGTCAATACTTGGGATCGTAGGCGCTACATTAATCGGCTGGATCATATCGGCGCAGTATGGAATACCCGGTGAACAATCCGGTATTCCGGAAAACATCAAAACCTTTCTCACGCTCACGCTGATGCTGCTAATGGGCTATGTTGGTTTGATAGTAGGTGCGGTAAAAGGAGACTATCTCGACCTTACGGCCCTGGGCGGTATCTTTATAGAGAAGGGGGCGACAAAGACCCACCCGCTGATACTCGATACTTCGGTCATCATCGACGGTCGCGTGGCCGATATAGCCGAGACCGGTTTCTTGTCGGGAACGCTCGTAATACCGCAGTTCGTGTTGCGCGAGCTTCAACAGATAGCCGACAGCGCCGACTCGATCAAGCGAAACCGGGGCCGCCGTGGACTCGACATACTCCAGCGCCTTCAAAAGAAGAAGGGCAGCTACGAGGTAGTCATCAGCGAGGCCGATTTCCCCGATATACGCGAGGTAGACCATAAGCTCATAGAGCTGGCCCGCCAGCTTGAAGGCAAGATAGTAACCAACGATTTCAATCTGAATAAAGTGGCGCAGCTTCGTGGCGTGACCGTACTCAACATCAATGAGCTGGCCAATGCGCTCAAGCCGGTCGTTTTGCCTGGCGAGACCATGCGCGTCTTCGTGCTCAAGGAAGGGAAGGAGTATAACCAGGGAGTGGCCTACCTGGATGACGGAACAATGGTCGTCGTCGACAATGCGCGCCGTATGATAGGCAAGAACGTCGATGTGTCGGTCACAAGCGTTCTTCAGACTACGGCGGGCAAGATGATCTTCGGTCGCTATAGCGAGGACGGGCGCACGGCCGGACCGCGCCATAACTCTGCCTCGCAGTGATTGAAGCGAAACTAAACATCGCCATTATCCCCGCCGCCGGCATCGGCTCTCGCATGCACGCCGACCGTGCGAAACAGATGCTTGAGCTGGGCGGCGTGCCGCTGCTCGTTCATACGCTTCGCCGCTTCGAGCAGTGTGACTCTGTTCATCAGGTTATCCTCGTGCTCCAGCCGAATCTGACTACGGAAGTCCTCGCGCTCATCTCCCGTTATAACCTGACAAAGATCGCGCGCGTCGTGGCAGGGGGCGCCGAGCGCCAGGATTCCGTCTATCGCGGGCTTCAGGTGATAAAGGGCGAGACGGCGGGAATAGTGGCCGTCCACGACGCGGTCCGACCTTTCGTCAGGCCCGACGAGATTCGCGCAGTAATCGCACGGGCCGAATCGTCAGGCGCCGCCATCCTGGCCCATGCCGCTATCGATACGATCAAGCAGGCCACAAAAGGCCGCGTGACCCGAACGTTCGACCGCCGCCGGATATATCATGCGCAGACGCCGCAGGCGTTCCGCTATTCGATAATACGCGAGGCTTATGACCGCGCCTACCAGGACGGCTTCATGGCGACTGATGACTCTCAGCTTGTCGAACGCCTGGGCCATCGCGTCTCGGTGGTCGAAGGGTCACAAATCAATATAAAGATCACTCGTCCTTTCGACCTGCGCATCGCCGAGGTGATACGAGAAGAGTTCTTTGGCTGATAACATGAAACCCTCTTTCCGAATAGGGACAGGATACGACATCCACCGCCTAGTCGAAGGGCGGAAGCTTATTCTCGGCGGAGTCGAGATTCCTTTCGACCGGGGGCTGCTCGGCCATTCTGACTCGGACGTGCTCAGCCACGCAGTGTGTGATGCGCTTCTCGGCGCGGCTGCGCTTGG
>DASTET010000658.1:0-8985 GCA_035709445.1 Blastocatellia bacterium
AAAAGCCCGGCGGGGAAGGCGGCCTCAACGTGGAAGGGATCGCCTGGGACCCGCAGAACAGCGTCTTTTTGCTTGGGCTGCGGTCCCCGCTCGTGGATCGGCAGTCGCCTCAGGCGCTCTTGATACCGATCAGGCTGAAGGATCAGAACGGGCCGTTTTCAATAGATAATGTCGAAGTGGCGGCGGAAGCGATAAAGCTGCGGCTCGGAACTCTGGGCATTCGGGAGTTGCATTACGACAGCCGACTGAAATCATTCCTGATAATCTCGGGCGCGCCGAAAGAGCGTGAAAAAGGGAGCTATTCGCTCTGGCAGTGGGATGGCCGCGCAGGCGAAGAAGGGCTTCGAGAGATCATCGCGCTCGACGCGAGGCTCAAGCCCGAAGGGATCACGCGGGTCGAGATGGGCGGAAACGATTACCTGTTTATCGTCTACGATTCGAGCAGCTACTCCAGGATGGACTATTCCTCGCTCGGCGAGAAATGATTAACCGCAGAAGAACGCGGAGGATCAACTGGAATCCTCCGCGTTCCTGCGGCGTCCTTTGCGGTTAATACAAACCTAGCCCGCGATCACGTCTCGCTTGAACCCATACTTTTTGATCTTGTTGTAAAGCGTCACCCGATCGATGCAGAGGAGCCGCGCGGCCTGAAAGACGTTCCAGCCCGACTCGTCGAGCACGCACTTGATATGCCGGCGCTCGACTTCGGCCAGCGATTTGCCCGGCAGCTTGCCTCTCGCATCGCTCACCTGTAGCGGGAGATCGCCCGGCTCCACCTCTCTCGATTTCGAGACCAGCACCGCGCGCTCGATAGCGTTGCGAAGCTCGCGCACATTCCCCGGCCAGTCGTAACTGCTCAACAGCTTTATCGCCTCGTCCGAGATTTCCGAGACCGGCTTGTTCATGCTGCGCGAGAACCTTCGCAGAAAGTGATGCGCGAGCGGCAGTATATCTTCGCGGCGCTCTCTGAGCGGCGGGATCGCTATCGAAAATACGTTGATGCGGTAGTAGAGGTCTTCGCGGAACTTCTCTTCAGAGGTCATAGCTTCAAGGTTCTTGTTCGTAGCGGCGATCAGGCGGAAGTTGACCGGGATTTCGGTGTTCCCTCCGACCCGGCATATCTTCCTGTCTTCGAGCACCCGCAGGAGGTCTACTTGCGTTTTCAGGCTTATGTCGCCTATCTCATCGAGAAAGAGCGTCCCTCCGTCGGCCATCTCGAGCTTGCCTTTTCGCCGGTACTGCGCGCCGGTAAATGCGCCCTTCTCGTGGCCGAACAGCTCCGATTCGAGCACGCCTTCCGATAGCGCGCCGCAGTTGATGACGACTATGGGCATATACCGCCGGGGGCTGTTTGCGTGGAGGGCGCGTGCGATAAGCTCCTTGCCCGTGCCCGATTCGCCGCGTATGAGCACCGACGTGTCTGAGGCCGAAACCATGGCCGCCTGCTCAAGCACCCGGCGGATGGCGGGGCTTGTGCCGACGATCTCGTGCAGCAGGTTAATCTCGTCTATCTTGTCTCGCAGATGGCGGTTTTCGGTCACGAGCATTTTGCGCTCTACCGCGTTGCGGACCGTATGTTCGAGATCGTCCGGGTCAAAAGGCTTGACGACATAATCATAAGCGCCCTGCTTCATCGCCTCGACGGCCGTTTCGACCGAGGCGTAGGCCGTCATGATGATGACCGTAGCATCGGGCTGAAGCTCCCTTACGCGGCGCTGAAGCTCCAGGCCGTCCGTGCCCGGCATCCTTATGTCCAGGAGGAACACGTCGAAGCTAGCATTCGCAATCTTCCCCACCGCCTCTTCCGCCGATTGCGCCAGCTCCACATTATAGCCCTCATCGCGAAACCAGTTGCCGAGCGATTCGCGGACAACTCTCTCATCATCGACGATCATTATGCGTGCCTTGGCTGTTTCCATAACCTGCCCCGATCTCGATTATTATGCCCCGGCCTCCTGCGCCAGGGCCGCCCTCCTCAGCGGAAGGCGGATGATAAAGGTCGTGCCTTTGCCCAAAGACGAGTCGACATCGATCTCGCCCGAATGGCCGTGGACGATCCCATAGACTACGGAGAGGCCGAGCCCGACGCCCTTGCCCTGTTCCTTCGTCGTAAAGAAGGGCTCGAAGATATGCTTTCTGGTCTCTTCGTCCATACCGATGCCGTTGTCTTTGATGATTATCTCGACCGATTGAATCGCGTCGAGCCATCGCGACTCTATCGTGAGCACGCCCTCATGCTGCGGCATCGCCTCGCAGGCGTTGATCAGTAGCGCGATGAGCGCCTGCTTGATCTGCTGAGAGTCGCAGATGACGCCCGGGAGCCGCCGGTCGAGCCTGACATCTGCGCGAAAGTTCATCAGGTCTATCTTGTGCTGCACGAGCCGGACCGATTGGAGGACGACCTCGTTGATGTCGCTCGGCTCCATATTAGCCTTCGTCTGGCGTGAGAACTGAAGCAGCCCCTTGACTATCTCGCCGCATCGGGCCGACTCGGCGGCTATGGTCTCAAGATGTTTTCTCGACTCCTCGTCGCATAGTCCGGCGGCGCATCTTCTATCGATCTGCTTGAGCAGCAGCCTGGCGTAGATGAGTATTCCGGCGAGCGGGTTATTGATCTCGTGCGCCACGATGGCGGCGAGCTTGCCTATGGAGGCCATCTTCTCTACGCGGAGGATGTGCGCGTGGGCCTGGCTCAGCTCGCCGGTCTTCTCCTCGACGCGATTCTCAAGAGTCCTCGCCCAGTCGTTTATCTCGTCGTTGGCCTCTTTCAGCTTGCGCGTCATGCGGTTGAAAGACTCGGCCAGCTCTCCGACCTCATCCTGAGACGAGGATTTGATCTTGTAGTCGAGGTCTCCGCTTGCGACCTTCTTTGTCCCCACTATCAGGCGGCTGACGGGTTTGTGGACCATCACCCACACGAGCGCGCCCACCATAAACGAGAGCAGCAGGATGGTGGCGAGCAGCAGCAGGAATATCTGCCGCCCGCTTTCGGCGGTCGCCTCATCGACCTTCTCAAGCGACATGGCCACGTCGACGACGCCTAAAATCCTCGTCTCCGCCGAGTGCGCGTGGCACGATGCGTTCGAGCAATTGGGCTCGTTCTCTATGGGATTGATGATGCTCAAAAACCTGGACCCGTTTTCGTCATGAAAGATTCGAGTGCGGTCGGAGCGGCTCAGCTCGGTCCGGTCGGGGCGGTTGAGGGCCGTGAGCGGCTGATTATGCAGGTGACACGAGTGGCAGGCTTCCGCGTCCTTGCCCACCTTTGTGTTGATCTCTGTCTCGTCGGTAGAGAACTTGATCTCTCCCGCCTTGTTGAATATTCGAATCCTGCTTATGCCGGGCTGTGACCCCATCGTTTTCACGATCTGGCGCACGTCGTTGCTGTGGTTGTTGAGCATGCCGTAGCGCGTGCTTCGCCTGATCGCGTCGCTGAGGCGGTCGCCTGCCGAGTAGGTCACCTCTTCGAGGTCGGTGCGGTGAAGCCGGACGATCTTGTACCCGAACAGAGAAAAGATTATGACCATCCCGCCTATAAGGCAGATGGTCAGCTTTATGCTCAGATTGAAAGATGGCACCCGGTTCACCTTCATTCAGGGGCATGGCATGCGTCGCACCTCTTCTTGTCTCTTATGCCGACGGCCCTGACCGAGTCGTGACACATGCCGCAATTGTTCATCTTCTTTGTGGCGCTTATATCGGCCCCCGTCTTTATCATCCTGAACTGGCCGGAGTGGCAGACGGCGCAGTTCGGGTTGGCGCCATCGACGTGAGTCGCGTGGCTGAATACCACCTGGCCCGGGCTCATCGCCCCTCTCTCTATGGTGACGTCATCGGGCAGGCTGAATCGTTCCATTCCCCGGCTTATCTCTACGTCGCCGGTCTCGATAGTCGCCGCTTTCGACGCCGGCACGCGGAGCCTCATCCCGTCGTAACCGAGCGCGAGCGCGCTCGCCATGAATACTCCTCCGAGCACGAGCGCGAGCGTCGTCGCGCTCCGAAGCGGGTGATTAAAGACCGCCTTCGCAGGAAGCTCGGCGAGCCTCCCTCGCTCGACTTCGGCCATCTCTTCGGGAGGGAATACCTTCAGGTACTTGACCGCAAGTCCGAATAGCAGAAACCCGACGCCGACTATCGATGCCGTGATGGATATCTCGGTCCAGCTAGGGAAGTAATTGACGCCCGACGAGCGGTCCATCCCCGTGATGCTCACGTTCAGGCGGTTCATCACCAGCCCCATCACAACCATCAGTGCCGATATGAAGAGGCCGAACTGATTTTTCCTGATTCGCGGGGTCAAAAACATGATTATGGGGGCGATGACTCCGAGCAACATCTCGGCCAGAAACATCCTGCTCTCGTAGGTCGGCTCGAATGCCATTCGGAGCACCCCGCGCCCTTCCATATCGAGCACCTTCATGACCAGGTAGACCAGGAGCGTGACGGCGGCGACCGAGCCGAGCTTGCTGAGCAGGTTGAATTCGAGGCTCTTGCGAAAAGCGCGCAGGCTCAGGTACGACTCGAATATCGTCATCGCGCACCCTAGAGCTACCGCCGATACGAAGAAGAAGATCGGCAACAGCGGCGAGTACCAGAGCGGGTGGAGCTTGTTCGGCACGATCAGATAGAGCGTTCCGAGCGAAGACTGGTGCAGCGTCGACAGCAGCACCCCGACGATTACGAGCGGGACCGTTATCGATTTGACGATCTTGAGCGGCTTGCTCCACTTCAATCGCTCGAAGACGAGCGGGCTGAACTCGAGCGCAAGCACCGTCGTGTATAGCGTCACGCACCAGCCTATTTCGAACATCACCGAATGCGGGTTCCACATGATGAGCGGGTGCCAGACGTTATAGGGGCGTCCGAGGTCGAACATCAGCGCCGCTATCACGAGCGAGTATCCGAGGAACGCGGTCAGGATGGTCGGCCTGATGATCGGCCTGTACTTTTCGATGTTGAAGATATAGACGACCGCGCTTATGGTGAACCCGCCTGCGGCCAGCGCGACCCCGCACATGATGTCGAAGCCTATCCATAGCCCCCACGGGAACTCGTCGCTCAGCGCAGTAGTCGCGCTCAGCCCCTTTGTAAATCGCAGGAAGGTGGAATAGAGGCCGCCCGCCAGAACCGCCAGAAGCACCGCGCGCCAGAATGTCAGCTTAGGAAATCCTATCTTGCTCATAACGCCTCCACGCCGAGACCAGCTACCGGGCCCGCGTATCCTCACTCTCCCCGTTCTCTTTGCGCAGCTTCTCGTCGCGCTCGGCGCGCTGGACTTCGTTGCGACGGTTTGTGATCCACCATATCCCGCTCATAAGGACGCCGCCCACCGCCACGACCCTGGGGATCTGATGGAGCACGGCCCAGGTCAACATCGGAAGCGGCTCTTTGAGCAGGTCTGTGCGATAGCCGAGCGTCTCAAAAGGCACGTCCGAAAGCAGCAGCACGCTCGTCCCGCCTACCTCTTCAAGCCCGTAGATATGGTCGATATACTTGCCGGGGTTGTCGCGTATTCTCGCCTTCGCCTCTTCGATCATCTGTTCGCGGTCGCCGAATTTCGTAGCTCCCGTCGGGCAGACCGTAGCGCATGCGGTGGGCAGCCCCTCGCTGATACGGTCGCTGCAAAGAGTGCACTTTTGAACGCGCGGGGTGAGCGAATCGTCCCACTCGTATTGAGGTATGTTGAACGGGCATGCCTGCATGCAGTATCTGCATCCCATGCACTTGCTCGCGTCGTAGAGCACAGGCCCGCTTGATGTCTTGACAAGCGCTCCCACGGGACAGACTGAAACGCAGGTAGGCTCCTGGCAATGCATACACATCCTGCGCACGTACCTGCCGTTGCGGCGGTTCACCACCGTGTAGGTCCTTGCCGATAGCTTGTCTGTAAGGAACGCGGCGGAGGTTTGAGGCAGATTGTTCTTTTCCTTGCAGGCCGAGTAGCAGGCTCCGCAGCCCGTGCAGAGCGTGCTGTCGAAAAGGATCGCTTTCTTTTTTGTATTCTCTTCCGACATAACTTCACTCCACTCGTCTCGCTCCGAGTAAACAGCCCAACCCCGAAAAGGTGTGAAGTCGTCCAGAAGGATTTTCTCCCACCCTGAGCCGCCCGGCTATGATGGCTGTCACCCGGCAGGGTGACGAGCATCACGCGCCGAAGCGCCCCTTTCGGGGTTGAGCTTGAGCAGTCAATGAATCGTGGCCCCGCTCTGCGGGCGCAGGAAGACCTCGTTGAACTGCTTCCAGGTCGCTTCGTCCATCAGTTCGAGAACACCGCCGTCCGGTCGACCGCCGTTCTGAAGTACCTGACCCAGCTTCGTGTCATCGAGGGGCCGGGCGGCAAAGAACTCCTGAAATCTGTAAAGCTCGTCCTTGAGCCACGTGTTGGCGTCGTCGGCAAGCCGGAGCTGCTTCAGGTCCTGAGACAAATTTCTGGGGGCCAGCGAGCATACCCAGCCTTCGTTGTAAGGATCGGACTGGATCGTTTCAGGGTGCCAGGCCAGGTTCTTATCGACGGAAGTAACGATCCCGTCGACCGGGGAAGCAAAAGCGGCCCTGCGGTTCCCCTGGCAGACCGCAAAGAGCATGTCGCCGCGATGGACCTCTTTGCCCACCTCGGGCAGCACGACTGCATCTATCCGCCCGATGATCTTCTGCGCGAAGCTGTCGAGCCCTACGTCTGCCCTGCCGGTGGGCGCTACATGGACCCAGGTATGACCTGTGTCGAGAAAGACGTCAGACGGGGCAGAGACCTTCTCGAATTCGTAGGTCGGCGCGAGCCGGTTTGCAAGCTGCCTCGCCTCCTCTTCATTTCGTGACTTTCTCCACTGCACGATTGAATCTACCGCCACGCATAACACGATGGTTAAAACGACAAATAGCGCGACCATAACATCACCTCCCTTCAATTTCGTTTGATAAGACAAGGCCGTCGTATGTGAGAAAAGTATCGATCAACCGCCGCGCCTGGCGGACGGTCATTAAGCTCATAATATCCTTGATACGGGCGCCCTCCGCCGGCTTCGGCATCGTGGAGTCGAAAACGTCGCCTCGTATCAATCCCGCTCTTCTGTAAAAGATTTCGATCTCGCGCTTGTACCAGGCCCGCGCTTTATGGCCGTATTGCAAATTCATAAGAGAGTCTTTGAGAGAGTCCGGCTCGATGAGAAAAGCCCACCCTTCGCCATAAGGGCATCGGTTCAGCAGCGAAGGGCATTGCAATAGCTTCGCGTTTACCTGCCGGACCACGCCTGAGACCGGGCAAGTCAGGCTGGTCTCTCCGCTCTTGTGCGCCACCCGCCAGCACGCTTCGCCGCAAACAATCTTCTCTCCCTCCTCGGGAAGCTCGACCCCGTAGACCCGGCCCGTCATCTCTTGAGCGAAATCATCAAGCCCGGTCCTTACGCTCCCGGCCTCTTCGACCGAGGCCCAGACGTGCGCAGGGTGATAGAAAAATGAACCGGCAAGCGCGCAGCCCAGCACTTCCGTAAAGCCGGGCTCGCTAGACTTATGCGTGGGGCTTGCGCTTTGTGCGCGGTCGTGTAGAGCTATGTCAAAGGGGCAGTGCTCGCAATCGAAACTCCTGTCGCACAGTCTGTAATCTACTACGCCGGCAAGCATCCAGATGCATTTTGCAAAGTCTCTGTCCGCCGTGAGGTGAGTCTTGCTTGTTGTTTCAGCCGCGTTGTACATCTCTTTACTCCTCGTCTGTGCCACCTTTTGCCGGGCAAGGATCGTTCCACCGGACGATCATTCTTTTTTGTGAGATCTAAATTCGGGAGAGAAGCAGATTAAGGACTTTTTGCAGAGACTCGCCTTCGGCGCATACGACGAAGAACCATTGAGATTCTCAACAGCGAATCAGCAGGGCGGTTATTTGCAGGGCCGTTTGTCGGCAGATTATATGGATTTAGTGCCGTTGAATTATTCAACACCGCCTGATGAACAACACAACACAAGCCGTAATAACCGCAGATGTACGCAGAGAGATCTGTGTTCATCTGTGTTCATCTGTGGTTTCACTATCACTCGTTTGTTTCAGGATCAGCGCTTTTTGCGCCGCGCTCCACCTGGCGAGAAGATTGCGGTACGCCGTGACCCGCTCCGGATAGTGACGGGCGAGATCATTCGCCTCGTCCGCGTCCTCGGACAGATCGAACAATTTCGAGCGACCTGAGTCGATCTCGTAAATATATTTCCAGCGACCGTCGCGCAGCCCTAGAAGACCGAGCGAATAGTCGGTGTAGAAAAGCGCCATCTCCGGCTCGCCTTCGAGCGCGCTGTTTCCCTGGTGATCTGACTGTGAAGGCAGGCCGAGCAGATCGAGTAAGGTCGGCGCGGTGTCGATGAGGCTGATCGTCATGAAGATACGATCCTGTTTGTCTATCAATCCCGGCGCGGCGATCAGGTATGGCACTCGGACGTTCTCTTCATAAAGGAAGAGCGAATGGCCGAAGTTTCCCTCGTGCCTCCCGAACGCCTGACCATGATCGCCGAAGATTATAAACAGAGTATTTCGGTCCAGCCCGCGTTCGCGAAATCCATCGAACAATGCGCCGAGCGACACATCAGAGTAGTGCAGCGCGTTGAGGTAGCGGTCCGACTCCGCCCGCACGGGAAACGGACCTGTCTCCGGCGTGTCGTATGGATGATGACCGGCTATGGGCAGATAGGTAAGAAAGAAACGCTCGCCGCGAGGAAGCGAATCGATCCACTCGAACGCGCGTCTTACGGTCGAAGGCTCATCAACGCCGAAGCTCGACTCGTATTGGCCGCCGATTGCGCCTGCATCCTCCAGGACTTCATAACCGCGATTCTCGACTACTGCATCCATCCCAAGATACATGAAACGGCCCGAATGAAAGAGGGCTGTGCGGTAGCCTGCGCTCTTGAGCATGTGGGCCAGCGACGGGGTCGTGATCCGCCAGTACTCTTCGGTCTCAGTATCCATCGCCGGATACCGCGAGCAGAGTATCGAAAAGAGCGCCT
>DASTET010000659.1:0-3394 GCA_035709445.1 Blastocatellia bacterium
ACAAAACCCTTTGCAAGGCAGGACAACCCTGCTGCGGCCCCGCATCCCGCCCAGTACGCGAGCCTCGCTCTACCTTCGGACATGGTGGCCCTGTACCCCGATAACAATGCAAGCGCCATCGCGGATGCAAGCGTCATGTCCATAGTGATTGATCGAGCAAAGCCTATAAAGAGGCCGGTCGTCACAAGCGCGAGCGAAGCCGACAACGCCCACACGGTTGAGCCTGTACCCCTGACCACGAAAAAGATTGCAAGCGCCGTCATCGACGCGCATAACGCAGACGGGAAGCGGGCGGCGTATTCACCTATGCCAAAGATTGCGTACGAGGCAGCCGCCATCCAGTAGACCAGAACCGGCTTCTCAAACCAGAGGCAGCCGCCAAGACGCGGCGAGATGTAATCGCCCGTGACGAACATCTCGCGGCTTACTTCCGCATACCGAGGCTCGTCAGGCCCGATCAGAGCGAGCCGACCAATTCCTACGAAGAAGGTAACCGCGCAAACGGCCAGGATAATCAAGAGAAGATAGTGCTGAGGCTTGGCAGTCAGGGGCCGCTCATCTATTATTTCTTTTTTATTCGCCGATACCGTCCCTTGCGCTTGTCCAAGGGGGTAAAAGTTAAGCGAGGCGTTTCCAAACATAAATGTCCACACCGATTCGATTCTCTCCTCAAGCCGGGCCTTACCTGTCGAGGGGCCTTGAAACTATAGAGCCTGACGCCAAAGCTGGCAATACGAAACCCGGGAGCGCATCTTATGATTAGAGTCGCCGTAGTAGGCACAGGCCATTTCGGGCGGGAGCATGCCCGCGTCTATGCCTCATCCCCCGATGCCTCGCTCGTCGCAGTCTGCGACACGAGCGAGATCAACGGGCTGCCCGTCGCCGCAGAATACAAAGTCCCGCTCGTGAGCGACTACAGAGACCTTATCGGAAAAGTCGACGCTGTGAGCCTCGCCGTGCCGACCGTCTCCCATCATGAAATAGCCTGCGACCTGCTTCGCGCAGGGATAGCCGTGCTCGTCGAAAAACCGATTGCCAGAACCCTTGAAGAAGCAGACGAGATTATAAAGGAAGCGGCGCGCAGTAAGACAGTCTTGCAGGCAGGCCACCTCGAAAGATTCAACCCGGCAGTAGTCGCCGCGAGCCGTATCATCACAAGGCCGCTCTTTTTTGAAGCGCACCGCCTGAGCCTCTTCACCCCGCGCAGCCTCGATATCGATGTGGTCATGGACCTGATGATACATGACCTGGATATAATTCTCTCGTTCGTGCAAAGCGAGGTTGCAGAGATACGTGCGGCGGGCGTGCCGATTCTCACGCCGCGTGTGGATATCGCCAATGCCAGGGTCGAGTTTGAGAACGGCTGCGTGGCCAACCTGACCGCAAGCCGCGTCTCTTCCGAGCGCGTGCGTAAGCTGAGATTTTTTCAGCCCCACCAGTACGTGTCGATAGACTATTCGGCGCAGGAGGCTGCGGTCGTAAGCGTCAATCGTACTGCTGAGGGGAGGCCCGAGTTTAACAGCCGCCTGCTCGACGTGGAGCGAGGCGAGCCGCTCAGGCTTGAGATCGAATCGTTTCTTTCCTCAGTCGCGGGCGCACCAGTAAAGGCTACAGGCGAAGAGGCGCGCAAGGCGCTCGCGCTGGCTACGGAGATAAACCAGAAGATACGCGAGAATGCCGCGCGGGCCGGGGTGCCGTTCGCGGGTTGACCAATATAGCCAAGGTAAAGGTGGAAGAACGATGAAGAATAGAACTATTATTCAGCCGGTCGCGATCCGATTAGCTCTTCTAGCCGGTCTAATATTAATCACCTCCTCCGGCGCATTCGGCCAGGAGGGTCGGGTCCGTATCGATTACACGGTCGAAGTCGCAAGCGTTGAGAACCAGCTTTTTCATGTCACGGCAGACGTGCAGAACATCCGCCAGCCTTCTTTAGACCTATCGCTCCCGACCTGGACCCCGGGGTGGTACACTGTAGAGAACTACGCGAAGAACATTCTCCGCTTTCACATTGTCGATAATAAAGGCAACCGCCTGCCGCACCACATGACGAGAAAGCAGACCTGGCGTGTGAAGACTGCGGGGCTTGGTAGGATCAGGGTTGAGTTCGATTATCGCGCAACGGTCCTCGCGCTCAACCAGGCAAAGATATCCAAAGACTTCGCATTCTTCACCGGTATCGAGCTGTTTTTGATGGCCGAAGGCCATCGCAATTCGCCGAGCACCGTAAGATTCAAGGTCCCTCAAGGATGGAAAATCATCTCCGCGCTCAAGGAGACTGCCGACCCGTTTACCTTCACCGCAGAGGATTATGACACGCTCGTGGATGCTCCGACTCAGCTCGGCGTATTCGACGTGACCAGGTTCGATGTCGACGGCAAGCCGCACTATTTCGCTGCGACCCCGGCAGGGGCATTCTCAAAAGAGAAGACCGACAGGTTTTGCGCCAACATGGCTCGGATTGTGCGCGCACAGTCGGCGATCTTCGGGGATCACCCCTATGAGATGTACGTCTACTTTTACTTCTTCCTACCCGCAGAATCGAACGCCTCGGGCGCGCTCGAACACTCGAACTCGCACGTAGCCTTCGCTCCGCCGGGAGAGATTGCAAATCCGGACAACATGGCGCCTCTTGCATCTCACGAGTTTTTTCACACGTGGAACGTCAAACGCATACGACCCCATGAGATGTGGCCGTATGATTACTCGCGCGAGAACGAGACCCCGCTGCTCTGGGTCTCGGAAGGCTTTACGACATACTACACATACGTCGCGCTTCACAGGGCGGGGCTGATGGGTCGAGACGAGTTCCTGAGGGTTCTTTCAGGCTCGATAAGAAACCTCGAAGGCAACGAGGCTCGCCATTATATCTCTCCTGCCGATGCCTCTACATCTACGTGGCTTGGATACGACACGCCGGTCGCTTTCGGCATCTCCTATTACACGCAGGGTCAGGTCCTCGGCGCGCTGCTCGACGTTTCTATCCTCAGCGACACGCGGGGCAAGGCGGGGCTCGATGATGTTATGCGCGCGCTTTACCGCGATTTTTATCATAAGAACAGGGGCTTTTCGACCGATGATCTGCTCGCGGTCATCAATCGGATATCGGGTCGCGATTACGGCGATTTCTTTAGCAAATACGTGTGGGGCGTAGAGGTACCCGATTACAGCTCAATATTCGGGCAGGCCGGGTACCGCATAGAGAAGACGACGAGAAAAGTCCCGGCTCTCGGCCTCGGCTTCACTCTCACCTCTGACAGCCAGGTGGCAATCACACGGGTCAGCGCAGGCTCAACGGCCGCTGAGGCCGGTCTGCAAAGCGGCGACCTGATCCTGAAGGTCGATGGAAGAGATCCGAGACAGGGCTTCTCTCTCGATGACAAGATGGGACAGT
>DASTET010000660.1:0-5590 GCA_035709445.1 Blastocatellia bacterium
ACTCGCTAGACTGTTTTTGACAAAACTATTGCGCCGCCTGTGATCGTTTGCTATTCTGGCCTCACTTTAGATGGCCCGGAATGGGCTTTGATTGCCTCCACTTAGAAGCCTGCCCCTGATAGTATTCGCGCAATCCTGAGAGGCCCAAACAATGTGGTTGGATGGGATTTTCCTTATCGCACTTGTCATAGTCATTGTAATTCAGGGGACCTTCACATTCGTCCCGCTCGGAAATGAAAGATCGACCGTAAGGCGATTGCCCTGGATAACTTTCTCCATAATGGCGATCTGTGTCGTTGTCTTTTATGTAAATCTCCCTTCGACCGTGCAACAGAATCGCGATCTCATGCAGGCCAGATCGAAGCTTGGGGATTTCCTGGAGGAGAACCGCTCAATCCTTGCCGATGATGAAGTGAGGCGCAGGCTCAAAGACCTCGGACTGATGTCGGACGAGGAAGTCGAGACGATTGAGAAGGAGATGAAAGGGACGCTCGATGCCGAATACAGGGTGAAGGCATGGCTTGTGACCGCAGACGCGAGAAAGCTCAGAGAAGAGTTCGATAAGCTATACCTGGAATGCAAAACCGCCACGGAATCTCACCTCTATTTCAAGTACGGGCTTGCCCCGAACGGGACCTGGAAAGCGCACCAGCTCATAACCGCCGTCTTCCTGCACGGCGACACCCTGCACCTTTTCGGGAATCTGCTCTTCTTCTTTGCGGTAGGCTTCAGCCTTGAAGACCTTTGGGGACGCGGGGTCTTCCTGGGATTCTATGTGCTGGCAGGCATAGCCGCCTGCCTTCCCGATCTTGCAAATCCCGGCCCGCTTCCAAGCATAGGGGCGAGCGGCGCGATAGCCGGGACAATGGGCGCATTTCTCGTCCGGCTCTACAACACCAAGGTGAAGATAGGGTGGGTGACCATGCCGTTCTCCATCTTCTTCATGATGTTTGGCAGAAAGCCGTACGGCGTCATCAATATCGCCGCTTATATTTACCTCCCCTTCTATTTCATCAGCCAGATTCTGCCGTGGTGGTTTATCAAGAAGGCCGGGCTTGTTTCGACGACCGGGTACTCGGCACACATAGCGGGATTCATATTCGGCGTGGGGTTCGCTCTCGTTATGAAGGCGCTCCGCGCGGAAGAGAGATATATAAATCCCAAGATCGAGGCCAAGGTATCTTTTTCCGCGTCGCCTGCCGTCACCCAGTCTCTCGATATGCTCGACCGGGGCGAGTCCGAGATGGCCGAGCGCAAGCTCAAATCCTATCTCGCAAAACAGCCTGAAGACATAAACGCTGTGCTGGCGCTTATACAGGTGTACCAGCGTACCGAGAAGTACGATCAATTGAATTCTCTTTACGGGCGCGTTATACGACATCATCTGAACAACGAAGACCGCGAGGCCGCTCTCTACGCATACGATAGTCTCTTATCTGCCTTTCCGGACAACCAGGTCAATCCCAAGATAGCCGCGCGTGACTGGATAGTAATATGCGAATACCTTCAGGATGCTCAGATGAACCGCGAGGCGGCGGTCGAGTACGAGCGGTTGGCGCGCGCATGCCAGGATGACCCGATAGCGGTCCGCGCCTGCGTTCAGGGCGGAGAGGCGGCGCTGCTGGCCCACGACAACCAGCGCGCGCTCAAACTGTTTGAGACTGCGAAGGAGTCGGCGCCATCCAGCATGTATTCAGGCCGCATCGATGCAGGGATCGAAAAAGCAGTACAGAGGCTGAACCATCGTCCCAACTGGGTGAAGAAGGGCCCACGTCCCCAGGCCATCGCAAAATAACAGACAGGATTTACAGGGTATCCTTCTGTTTATCCTGTAAATCCTGTCTGTACTAGAAACCTATCTTCGCGCTCAGCAAGAGGGTGCGAGGGCGCTGGGTGCGACGCGGAACCAGAAAGTCGTCGTCATCACGATTTATAAACTCCGACCCGAACGAGAATATCGTGTTATTGAACAGGTTGAATGCATCTACTGCTACGCGCAGCCTGACACGCTCGCTCACATTGAACTGACGCGACGCGCGCAGGTTTATCGTCCTTGTGCCCGGCCCTCGCCCGTAGTTTCTCGGCAACCATCCCGTGGAGCCGATTGGCGCAAGCTTTAACGAGTCTCTTATCCGAACATCAAGCGCATCGCCGGGACGACGCCATCTCGGTCTCTCCAGAGGCCTCGTATAATCGGGCCGGTCGTTCTCTATATCATTGAGGTTTCTATCAAAGCCTGATCCTATGTTGAAAGGTCTTGATGAGCCGAACGACAGGACCGGCGAAAGCTCGAAGCGGAGAACCGGCAGCTTGAATGAGCCGCTGAGCGTAAGCCTGTGCCGCTGGTCCTGAAGCGATAAGGCTCGCTCGCTTTGCCGGTCGGCGAGGTCTTGCGCCGATGCGGTATTGGTGGTCCCTTCATCGATGAATTTTGAGAGGGTATATGTGAAACGGAACTGGCCCAGACGACTGCGATTGTACCTGATAGAGAATACCCCGCCGTGATAAAAGGAGTTCCCTGTCGATTCGAGAAGCTCTACCTGCGTGAGTGACGGGTCCGGCCTGAGAGACCTCAGCGCGTTGAGCGCCGCCCTGATGTTTGAAGACCTCGGCGCATTCAATCCGAGGGTGAGAATGCGCAGACCATTTCTCGTAACCAGCGCCCCCGGAGTCGAAGATGTCTTCCCGCTAAGATCGAACCGCACAACATCTGCCGCCGTCGCCGCGATTGGTCGAGCGCTGTCGGCGCCGGGCCGGTTGTCAAAGTCCCGGCTGAGCAAGTACTCGGTGAAGCTCGCGAACCCGGCCGGCAGCACCGGAGCATTGATATTCGTCTCGCGCCAGAGATGCGCCCCGCGCGTGAATATATAATCCGCCGTCGCAACCATATTCGACCCGATACGGCGTTCTGCCCCCAGCCCGGTCTGAATCGTATAGGGCACTTCGAGGTCCGGGCTTACTCGGCGGAGGAACTCGGTCTCTTTCAACCCGAATCGTTCTATCATTGACCTCTCGCTGATAGGATCGGGGAAACGTACGATGGAAAGGAGGCCAGGGCTTATCTCCGAGTCTATGGTGATCGTCGTCCTTCCGAGAGAGAAGTCATCAAGCGTCCTTAGCAGGGCCCTGTTATAGAAGATGCCGAAGCCCGCGCGGACCACTGTTCGGCCCGAAGAGTCCCCGCTGAAGGGGTCCCACGCCACGGCAAGGCGAGGGCTGAAATTATTCCGGTCTTCGAGCACCGCTTCATTGTCCCACCGCGCGCCGAACGAGAGTGTCAGCCCCGGCCTGATCTTCCACTCGTCCTGAATGAACAGGCCCGCAACATCATTCGAGATACGGCTCTCGGTATCAAACCGCTGGATGAAACGCGAAGGGCGAGAGGCGAGGAATGAAGCGACATCATCGAAAGTATACTGACCTCCCGTCGCAAACAGGTCTTTGAATTCCGAGCGGACCAGTTGTATATCAGCCCCCAATTTCAATTGATGGTTTCCGGTGAGAATGCTCAGGCTCTCCTGCGCCTGAAGACGAATCTCTTCCCTTGCAAACGCAGGCGATGAGCTGCTGCCGGTGAACGCCCCCGCAACCACCCTGCCGGGCTCTTCGATGATCAGCCCTATAGCCGATCCGGCGGCGCTGTTACGCGGCCTCAGACGCGAGTACTGGAGCCTCGCCTGGTTTATAGCGCGCGACGAGAGAACGAAGTTATGGGACGCGCTTATTGAATCAGAATCCCTCCCTTCGGAAGTAATTGTCTCTGCCAGCCGAGTGCCGCCGGGAAATCCTCGACGGTTGGCCCCCCGCAGCAGGTCCAGCCGGATCGCGAGATTCTGTGATTGATTGAAGTTGAAATCGACCCTGCCTCCGAGCAGGTGACGATCTTCCGGCGTCGACAACTCGTCGATCAAGAGGCCAACTGGCCCCCCATCCGGCAAAGGCTGGTTCGGTTTTGGAAGCGGGAAGAGCGGGTTGGCCCGGACAGGTAGAAGCGCCCTTATCTCTTCAGAGTCTGTCACGTGCAGCCGTTCATAGCTTGTATGAAAGAAGTGCCTCCCTCTTCTCAACGGGCCGGAATATGAACCACCCGCGCGGCGCTGCTGTTGAGGTATCCGGCCAAGACTGCGAGCGTTCCGGTAGAAGCTGTTTGCATTGAGCGACTCGTCGGCGAAGTAAGCGTATGCATCAGCACGATAGGCGTTCGCCCCTCCGCGAGTCCTGATATTTATCCGCCCGCCCGAAGCGCGGCCATATTCAGCCGCATACTGATTTGTTATCACCTGGACCTCGGCGATGGCCTCTGGCGGCAGATTCATCCGCTCTCTTGCCGAGCGGTCATCGTTGTTGTCGAGGCCGTCAATGGTTATGTTGTTGGAGGTAGCCGGGGCGCCGGTAAGCGAGAGCAGCCCCGCCTCTTCGGGCGACTGGCGAACAAACTGGCCCCGCCCCTCCTCGGCGAGATCGGATGTGGCGAGCGGAGCGTCGGCCACCCCTCCGAGCAGAAACACAAGCTGCAATGGGTTTCGATCCGGTATCGGAAGCGACTCAAGCTCGCGGATTGTGATCGTATCTCCTGAGACCGTCCTTGACGTGTCGACCGCAGCCGGATCGGTGGCTGCAACAGTGATCTGCTCTTTCACGGTTTCGGGATAAAGAACGATGTCGAGCCTCACCGTTCGCCCCATAACGACAGCCGGGGTCTCGATCTTCTCTTCTCTGAACCCGTCCGCATTCGCCCTGACAAGATAATCGCCCGGTTCGTGCAGCACGATACGGTAGCGGCCCTCTTCGTCGCATGCTACGGTCTTCTCTATTCCGGACGCGACGTTTCGAACGGTTACTCTGGCAAAAGAGATTATGCTGCCCGCCTCGTCTCGAACCGCGCCCCGGAATGAGATAGCATCGAGGTCATCAAGGCTTGATCTCCCAAGCGAGCTTGAAAACACAGAGACAGCGACTATCACGGCGAGATTCGCCCTCAGCAAACGCAGGAAACACATATCCGCAGCTCCAAATGAACCCGTCACGCGGCAAAGGGATTGAAATGGGGATTCGTCAAATAAGACAGGAGAGCGGGCTGTGTTTTGCGAGGCGAGCAGGGCCGAGAGTTATTCGTTCTGGTTACGGACTCGCTCGCCGTCTCTGACCACAAGCTCGATGCGGCGGCGCGGGACGAGCGCGCTCTTTGAGCTCTCGTCGAGGTGCTGGATTTCGTTCCCTATATTCTCGCGGACGTACTGTAGGAAGTGCTCGAACTCGCGCTGCATCTGGGTCATCTTTTCCCGCATATTGAGGATGATCTCGACGCCTGCGAGGTTCACCCCAAGGTCGCGAGTGAGGTTTAGTATAAGCTCGAGGCGCTCTATGTCCTCTTCGGTGTAGTATCTTGTACCCTTTGCCGAGCGGGAAGGCTTTATAAGCCCTTCGCGCTCGTAAAGTCGGAGCGTTTGAGGATGGATTTCATACTGCTCGGCAACAACGCTTATAGTGAATTTCTTGGTCTTCTTGTTTCTTGCCATCACTCTCCCCCCCCCTCTGTTCGATCCGCGTCATCACCCTTGCTGCCCGTTCTGGTCATCCCGCCCTTTTC
>DASTET010000661.1:0-10276 GCA_035709445.1 Blastocatellia bacterium
GCCGCTCATGCGAACCCGGACCCGCCCTTCAGCGTCCGTATCGACGCCTGTCCGGCTGAACTCCGCCTCTTTATTTACATCCTGCCCGCCGCCGCTTCCTCCTCCGCCATCATCTCCGCTTCCGCCGCTTCCGCCGCTGCCGATGTTACCGCCGCCGGGCTGGAAGTCGCCCTGCAATATGACAAGCCCCGACAGGTCCTGAATCTCGACGCGCTTTATATTGAACGCAGGTCTGAGAGAGGGGGGCAGCGTCCTCCCGCTAGAACCGTCGCTCGTAAACTCGATTCGGAAATAATCGTCGTGCGGTGTAATAGTGCCGAGGTTCACCCCATCGACTACGACCTGATAAGTAATCCCCTGCGCAAGATCATCCGCCTCGACTCGCAGCTCCTCGCGCTCGGGTTCGATCTCGATCCGAGCCCTGCCCGCCACTCCGGGCTGCGCGCCGGTTGAGACGAGCCGCGTCTCTTTCTCCAGGGGTGAGGAACCCACGGACCCCGCCTGCCCGAAATCGCCCTGCAACACGATACGGTCCTCCGAGTCGCGCAGCTCGACGTGCTTTATATTCGTCACGGGATTGAGCGGCCCCGCGAGCGGCAGGTGACCGGGCTCGTTCGAGAATTCGAGCTTGAAATAGCCGAGGCTGTTTGTCGTCGTACGCGCCACCTCCACTCCGTCGACCATCACCCGATAAGAAGACCGAACGCTAAGCCCTGACGCCTCCACTTCGAATTCCTGCTTCGTTCCGGAAATCTCGATCTCGGCCTCGCACGCGCCCGAAGCAATGCCGGGGCCGCGAGTCAGGTATATTTCAGAGTAGAGGTCCCTGAGCGGCGTCGAGTCGCAATTCGTGCTTATGCACTCAAGCGCCTTGAGAGGATCGATGCGCCCTTTGCCAAGCCGGGCCGCGTGACCGGGATTGAGATTATCGATGCTCGTGGCCGAGCTCTCGATGGCCTGTCTGACATTCGGGTGGCCGGGCGCGGCTTCGAGGATCAACGCGGCTTCGGCGGCGGCAAACGGAGCGGCAAATGAAGTGCCGCTCCACTCGGCGAAATCATCGGTCCCGTTCCCAGGAAATGTGCTGATGATCTTCACGCCCGGCGCGACAACATCGACGTGCGCGCCGAAGTTTGAGAACTGGGCCTTTCGCCCCGTATTGTCTATCGCAGCGACCGCAAGCACATCGGCCAGACTTGCCGGGAACCTCGGCGATTCGCTGTTCTCGTTGCCCGCTGCCGCTACTACTATCACGCCGCGCTGTCTCGCATAGCTGATCGCGCTCAGCAGAAGCTCATCAGTCGTCGGCGAGCCGAGGCTCAGATTTATTACGTGCGCGCCGTGGTCGGCGGCGTACTTGATCGCAGACGCGACCGAGAACGCATCGCCCATGCCGCTTGAAGGGAATGCCCGAACCGGAAGGATGCGGGCGTCGGGCGCTATCATAGAGACTATTCCGGCTATAAAGGTCCCGTGACCGGCGACGGTCGTGCTGGGGTTTTCAGGCGCTTCAGAAGGGTCATTGTCGTTATCGACGAAGTCCCATCCGAGAGCATCATCAATGAGACCGTCCTGATCGTTATCGACTCCGTCTCCGGGCAGGTCCGCAGCGCCGCGCTCGTCGCGCCAGAGCCGGGATGCAAGCTCCGTGTGGCTGCGGCTGATGCCCGTGTCGATTATTGCGACCACGACGCCCGCCCCGCGCGACCGCACTCTCACTTCGCTGAGCCTCAACATGTCCGAGAGCGACTGCTGCGAGTTGTAGTCGGTAAGCGTGCGGCCCGGCGATGCGAATCCGTCCGGGAACCCGGATAGAATCCGCCCGAAGAGCGTGATCGAGTTGACGACCGGGTTGAGGGCGGCGCTCAAAACGTCCGGATCCTTCGACAGCCGCTTGCGAAACTTGTTCTCCTTCTTCCCCTTCGGAGTCCTGAGCCGGTAAAAATTCGTGCCGTAGAGCTGTTGAATGGTCGTCGTGCCTTTCCGGGCATTGATCGCATCGATCGATGCGCCGGATTTGATCTCGACTATAACCTCTCCCTTTCGGAATTGCGGCGTGCCGGGATCAGTCGATTGCGAGCGCGCCGGACCGGGCGCGGCCACCGATAATGCGATGATAAAGACCAGTACCGTATATCTGAGCTTCATAAGTATCGTCCTCGCTGCCGCAGATCGCTCGAACGCTTCGACCTGCTCGCCACCATTTCAATCCGTACAGTATATCAACCAGCTGCCGGACAGACTGTGATACCCGTCACAGGTAAGAAGTCAGAAGCCAGAAGCCAGAATATGGTCGGGGTCGATTCTAACTTCAGACACTCGACAATGATCGAGAGATTTCGCGGGAGATTCGGGCTTCTGGCTTCTGGCTTCTGCCTTCTTTCTTTCATACCGGGTTACCCATCAAAATAAACGGCGCCCAGTAGTAGGGGTGGCCGTACTGCTCTTTGACCTGAAGCTGGGCCGCCCGCAACGCGGCCCGTTTCGTCTCGCCAGCCGAGATGCGAGAGTACATCTCGCGCATCAGCTCGGATGTCGATCTATCGCTCACGGCCCAGAGGCTCGCCACAAGCGATGGCGCGCCCGCATACAGAAACCCTCTCATAAGCCCGTGCAGCTCGTCGCCGGGAAAGACCATGTTCATCCCCGTGTGACACGCCGAGAGCGTGACCATTTCGGCTTCGAGCTCCAGGTCAAGCAGGCTGTAAAAATTCAGGGGCGAATCGGCCAGCTTCAAAAAAGAGAACATCGGGTTGTCGCGCCTGAAATAGCCGTGCGACGCCAGGTGGAGGAAACGGGCTCTGGGAGCGAACTTCAAAAGGTTCTCGCGCGTCGCTTCCGCTCCCGTAAGCGTTACCGAATCAGAAAAGATAGAGCCGAGCGCGCGTATCTCCTCTTCGATGCTCGGCGTATCCTGGTGCGTAACCCCCAGCGCGACGAGCATGCGGCCATCTGCTCGCGGGCCTCGCACTTTCTGTGCGCCGTTTGAGTGAGCGCGACAGAGCTTCAGCACAGCCGCGCTCGGTGCGTAAGATATCTCGAAATCGTCGACAAGATATATCTGCCCTCGGCGCAGCGCGTGAAACGGCACATAGTGAAGCGCGCCGTGCGGGATGATCGAGAGACGGTCGCTTTTAACGAGGGGGGCGAGCGGGGCGAAGACTGCTTCATACAGCTTCGATAGATATGCGTCCGCCGCATGCTTGAGCTGGCCGAAGTATGCCTCGACATATCCGGGGCCGTAGTTGAACTTCTCTATTTGAAACCTCAGCGAGGCAAGCATCTGCTCGATCTCGCTTCTTGAGGCGATGTCGCGCGCAAGCCTTATCGAATCGCGCGAGGCGACAAAGGCAGATAGGCTGTCGCCCGTGGTGAAATACTCTATGACCGTCTCTCCCGGCTCAAGCGCGCTCTGAAGCTCGCCGGGCGAGACCGGCTGCAACCGCTGCATCTCGGCGAAGGCCGAGCCTTCGGATTCGAGCCTTCTGAAAAGCTGCGCGATCTGTCGCTCGCAGCGGCGCACCTCCCGCCGGTAACGCTCGATGACTCGCACCCTGCGCTGGTCGCCTTTATCATCTTCGAGCCCGGCGTGCGAGCTATACCAGTTCAGGTCCTCTATGAGTTTCAGAAGCCGTGCGCGCGTCTCGGCTTCAACTCCTTCGGACGCGGTCCGCCCTCCCGGTTTTGGGGCGCTGCGAAGATAGCGGGCGAGCAGGTCGGCAAGCGCCCGCGACTTCGACGACTCGACCAGACGGAATGCATCCTCAAGCCGCGCCTCGTCGCCTTCGCTGAGACAGGCGGCGATGGCGTCTTCATAGACTTCAATCTTGTCGCGCAGGAAGGTGGCCTTGAATTCATCGGCTGCGATGCCGCCTCGAAGCTGCTCGATAGTGTCCACCGCGCGACGGAAGCTCTCAAGCGCAGCCGGGCGGCGGCCACGGTCTCGCTCTATGCTCCCTATAAGGTGATGACACCGGTACGAGACGGCGGGCGCAAAGAGGTCTTCGACCGACCTCAGGGCGTTTCGCGCCATCCGCGCGGCACGCCCTCTATCGCCTTTTATGTAGGCGGCCCTCGCCGCTATGACTTGAGAGTATGCCGAACGTGTTAGAAGACGCTGCCGCTTAAAGACGCCTCCCGCCATCTCGGCCCGGCGCGCAGCCTCATCGAGATCGCCTCGACGAAGCGCAAGCTCGGCCAGATATAGATCGGCCAGGGCCTGAAGCGCCGTCATACCTTTCGATTCGAAAACGCCGCGCGCCTCGATCAGGTCGCCTTTCGCCTCTTCATGCCGGTCGAGCCCCATAGCGGCCAGAGCGCGGACCATCGCCGCCTGCGCCGCTTCGTACTCAAGGCCAAGCTCGATAAACCGCGACCGGGCCAGGGCTGCGCTCTCCGATGCATCATCGAATGCATTGAGCGCGAGAAGCACTTCTGCGATCTCCTGGTTGCACCAGGCGGCCTGAAGGTGACCGCCAAGCCCCGTCACACGGTCGCGCGCGTGGTAGTAGCTCGTCAGCGCGGTATTGTAGTTTCCGCGCAGGAATTGAAGGTAGGCTATTTGAAATCTTACCTGCGCTGCATAGAGCGACCATCCGGCCTTCTCGCTTACGATTGCGACCTCGTTTGCAAGCGCGAGCGCCTCATCCGCCCGGTCAAGCTCGGTGAAGACGTTGGCGCGGCTCATCTCGACCACGGCGCGAAACGACTCCTCACCTTCCGCCTGAAATATCTCGCGCGCGCGGTCGTAGTGATCGAGCGCCTTCTTGTAGCGGTCGAGCCGGTAATAGACGTTTCCCGTATTGGCTTCGAGCTGGGCCAGGTAGAGCGGCTCGCCGCGCCTCAGCGAGCGTCTGGCCAGGCGGCTCGTTCGAAGCGCTTCGTCATATCGTCCCATCTGCGTCAGCGTAAACACCCTGTGCATCTGAATGACGGCAGCTTCATTAAATAGCTTGCCGTCGCGCATCGCGGCGGCGGCCCGCGTATAGAGCGAGTCGGCTTCTGAATATTGGCCGAGGTGATGCAGGAGTCGGGCTCGGCTTGCATCGGCGAAGGCCGTAGAGAGGGAGTCGGCCCCGAGCGCGGCCAGCTCTTCTATTCTGGCGGCCAGCGCCTCGGCCCTGTTGATGTCGGTTCGAAGCAGCAGGTCCAGCTCCGACTTGAGCGAAGAGAACAGCGACCAGTCGAGCTTTCGTCCTGTCTCTCGGAGGAAAGCGACCGCGCTCTCGGCGCCGATTAATCTGTCTGCAAGATTTCTGCTCACCTTCTCTTCACGCTCTCATGTATTTGAGGGATCACTCGGACTGCACTACCGGGACGCCTTTGATTGTAACCTTCAGCTCGCGAGTCTCGATTAGCAGGTCGTAATCGCCCCAATCGACCGAGCTGATAGTGAACTCGCCGTTCTCGTTCGTAACCGTGGACCGAAGCGTCTGGCCCTCGCGGACCAGGTGGAGCGGAAGCCCGGCGACGGATTCAAACCTCAGATCGTCCTTGCGGAGCACCTGCCCTATCAGGCTGGCCTGCGACTGTTCAGGCGCGGTTATTTGCAGGTCAATGCTGTAAGCGTCCGCGTGATAAAGAAGCTGTCGATTAGCCGTCTCGGTCGAGCGGACGCCGGCCAGGGCGGGACGGGCAAAGCTGTCGAAGACGAGGGAAGCAATCGCCCCGGCCAGGCGAGAGGCTGCGCCCTCGCGGCTCCCTCGCCCCTCAAAAAGCCTTATCGCCCGCTTGAGCACCCAGGCGGGCGGCTCCATAGTATCGTCGCTTCCGGCTATCGCGCGCACCTGCTCGTACCACTGTCGGCTTGCCTCGCACTTCCGGCAGCCTGATGCGAGGTGAGACGCGACGAGGCCAGCCTCATCGCCGGCCAGCCTCCCGTCAAGATAATCTAACAACCGCTCAAACCCGGGGCATTTCATTATTTTCGCTCCTGATCGTTCCTGTTCTTCAAACAGTGAGCAGAACCGCTGAGACCGGCTCAGTCCCGGCCAACGGATTCGTTCTTCTCAATTCAAGCAGCAGATTCCGGGGTAAGGGTCGCGCACTGTTCTGGTCTCCATATAGAAAGAGGGATGAGGCCCGCAAAAAATACATAAGTTTGAGAATTTACAACTTCCCTTCAAGGTTTTTTTTGAGCTTTTCCAGGCACCGCGCCCTCGTCGGGCCTATGGAGGAGACGGGCATGCCGGAGCGGCGGGCGATTTCGGCATAGGTCAGCTCATCTTTTTGATAAAAAAGCATTTCAAGAAGCCTCCGGCACTTTTCCGGAAGCGATGCCAGCCCTGTACGGACGGCCTGCTGCCTCTCAAGCAGCCGCAACTGCTCGTCGGCAAGCGGGCCATCCGAGGCAAGATCGGAAACGCTGTCCGTATCATCCTCGTCTGTCGTTATCACGGGATTGTCCCGCCTTTGCCGGGCCGCGACCCTCCAGCATTCGCGGCTTGTCGTAGTAATCAGCCACGATACTATCTTCTCGTGGTCGCGAAGCGAGGCGAGGTTTTCGAGCAGCTTTAAGCAGACGGATTGAAAAATGTCGGCTGCATCATCGGGCGAAAGCCTGGCCTTGACGGGAATTGAATAGATCAGTCGTCGATAGCGGACTACGAGCGATTCCCACGCCTGCTGGTCCCCTTTCAAACAGGCAGCCACAAGGTCGCGGTCTCGCGTCCGCGCGTAATCATCTGCTGTCTTCATCAACCTGACTCTACACGCCTCGATGAGTTGCCGGGGAAACCAAACGAACAACTATGCTAACAGATAGAGGTGCAGATTTATAGACTGGATTTTCAGGAGAGAAATACCTGGTCATTGCAGCAAGAAAAAGAGGCTGCCGTCGAAATTGACCGGCAGCCTCAAAGGAGAAAAGCATTTACTTTCCTGTCAGACGGAATCTGCGCGTTGCTTGAGCAGGCGGCGGAGCTTGAATCTCGCCTTATGAAGCTGCGATTTGCTCGTGCCGGCGCTGCATCCTAACATCTTTGCGATCTCTTCGTGTTCGTACCCTTCGACGTCGTGAAGCACAAATACGGTCCTGTAACCCGGAGGGAGCTGCGCGATGGCGTTCTCAAGCGCAATGCGATCAACTATGGGCATAGCCTCAGGGTTGATTGTGTCCGGGTCGACGGACTCAGGCATCTCGCCGTCATCCGTAACTAGCTCGGACTTGACCGACCGCTTGCGGAAGTGCATGAGCACCTGGTTTACTGTCAGACGGTGAAGCCAGGTCGTAAAAGCCGACTCCCCGCGAAACGAGTCGAGCTTGCGGTGAAGCTGTATGAAGACTTCCTGGGTCAGGTCTTCGGCTTCCGCCACGTTGCCGGTCATCCTCAAACAGATCGAATAGACCCTGCGATAGTGTTTGCGATAAAGCTCATCAAAACCGCTCATCGCCTCGCCGGCCAACGCCATACTCACACAGGCATCCGATTGAACTAACATCGCATTGCTTGCCATCCTCAGTCCTCCCTCTCTCCCCTTAATACTGCTGATATAGGAGTTTGAAACACGACGGTAGATAGAGCGAACAGCGTGCCATTTGAGGAAGCCGAGGGGGAGAGAGTCTAACTCCAACAATAACACCACTTACATGCAATAAAGCTTCCCATCCGCCACTGGCCCGAAAGCCTCTCGGCACTTGTTTTGGGATGCCCTCACACGGTTTCGTGTAGCGGTGAGTAACCCTTGCTGCATCAATACTAGGAGGCAGCTTCCCTTTTTCGCTCCCGGTCAATTGTGGCAATCTTGTGACAATTCTTCTGTTGCCACCCAGATAAATACTCTACAGCTTTGCCCACGCCCCGGTCGGTCGGGTGTGTGTAGCGCGCAGCCATCGAGAGGTCGCTGTGACCGAGCACAGCCGCGATTGTAACCAGGCCCGCGCCCGCCTCGCCCATGCGGGTTCCGGCAGTATGGCGCAGATCGTGGAAGTGGAAGTCTTCGATTCCTGCCCGTTCGACCACCCTTGCGAATGTGGTCGAGATGGTGTTTTTATCGCGACAACTCGCCTCAATGAAGACCCGCTCCCCCTTCCGCATGCGGTAGAGGTCTGTGAGCAGATCGTGAGCCTCCGCGTTTATTGGTACAAACCGATCCTTGCCCGTCTTGGTTCTTCGAACGGAGATGACTTCCCGCTCGAAGCCCACCTGTGACCAGCAAAGCCCGGTGATCTCTCCCAATCGCATTCCACTGTTTAGGGCGAAGATAACGACTGGTCTGAGCCACTCCCGGCTGCCCGTTAGCGCATTGAGCAACCTGCTCTGCTCCTCTTCGGAGAGATAACGGACTCGCAGGTTGTCTTCTCTGAGCCTTCGCACGCGAGAGGCCAAATTAGTGTTGATATAACCATACTCCCGTGCAAGACTGAACACGCGCGACAGAGTTGCAAGTATTCGGTTGACGGTCGCGGGCTTGCGCGCGGTCTTCTTCCGGGTCGGCTTGACGACCAGCTCGTTCTTGAATTTCTCGACCTGGATTTGAGAGACGTTGCGCATTGGCATATCACCGAAGTAGTCAACTATCGCCTGGATGTGATACCTGTCAGTTTGGACCGATAGTTTTGAAGACTCCGCCCAGGGTAAATAGATTTGCTCGATAAAACCTTTGAGGCTGATCGATTTGCCCTGGCCATATTTTCCCTCGAAGACATCCGAGCGGATTCTTGCTTCCGCCTGTTTTGCTTGATGTATAGTGCGGGCCTCTGGTATCGCCCCACGATAGCGTGTGCGGCGCACCATAAAGTCAAAGTACCAGCGATTGCCGCGTTTCTTAACGGCCATGCTTTTGCTCCTTTCCGGGTTGCAGCCGTTCGGAGCGCGGCAATCGTGCTACACCCGAAGGTGCAGTGTCATCACTGAAACCGCTCCATTCGAGCAGTTCATCAAGCCTGAAACGAACGGCCCCGCCAGCCCTATGGAAAGGGATGCGGCGTTCCTGCACCCAACCATTTACAGTTCGCTCGGCCACCTGATAAAGCTCGGCTACCTGTTCGACAGTGAGCATCTGCGGGAGGGTTGTGGGTATGACTGATTTAAGCAGTTGTTCAAGCGTCGTGTTGAGGCGGTCAAGAGTGCAATCGAGCTTCGATTCCATCTCGATAACGCGAGCAAGCAAGTAGTTATTCTCAGTCTTTAGCCGGTCCCTCTCTGCTATCGGCGTTGATTGTTCACTCATCACGCAATCCCTCATCACATATATGCCGCCGTTTGCCGGGCAATCCTTCTTGTAGTTGCATAGCGGATTGCCGGCTTACTTTTTGGATGGCTGTCGCAAGCATCTCCCGCGCCCGGTATGTAACAGGTCGCAGGATTTGTGCTCCGTTCAAATTTGCTCGGCCTCGTCTGCCGATGCTGCCGACAGACAAGCCCGGCCTCTGCTGCCAGAAGGGGCGCGATTCGTTCAGGCTTCGCTTTCCGTGGCAAAGCGCGCCTGGTCGGTTTGGTATTCTTTGCTCGCTTTATTGTCTTCATTCTTCGACCGCTCCCTTGCGCCATGCGTCTAGGATCATTCGCAAGCTCTCACGCTCGGCACGCTCGACTGTCAACAGCCGATTGAGCGCGTCTCCATCTATGTGTCGCTCGATACAATCAGAGACAAGCCCTTGAAGCACTCTCGGCGGTATCGCATCAACCTCGACGCTATAATCATCCTTGAATTCAAAAACGAAGTGCAACTTTGAGCTTGGCGATTGACGGGCAAGCTGCGATAGCATCTGTGCTTCTTTGATCGCCAAACCGAAGGAGCACGGATGAATTCCTATCAGCAGCTTACCCTGGATCTACGATACCAGATTTACGCCTTCAAGAAAGCCGGTTTCTCTCAGACCCAAATCGCACGAGAAATCGGCGTTCACAAATCCACCATCTCACGCGAGATGCGCCGCAATAAAGGCCGACGCGGCTACCGCCCCAAACAGGCTCACTTATTGGCTCAAGCACGTTGTCAGTCTAAGCAAAACGCAACCAGGATCAAGCCCAAGACTTGGAAAAGGATCGAGTCGCTGATCCTTAAGGACTTCTCGCCCGAGCAAGTGAGCGGCTACCTCAAGGCTTGTGGTGAATCTTCTGCCTCCCACGAGCGCATCTATCAACACATCTACTCAGACAAGCAGCTTGGAGGCTCGCTCTTCACTCATCTGCGTCTGAAGAAGCGACGCCGCAAACGATACGGCAAATACGACAAACGTGGCCAAATCCCCAACCGCAAAAGCATTGACGAACGCCCCGAAATAGTCGACAAGAGTGAGCGGGTCGGTGACCGGGAAGCAGACACCATAATC
>DASTET010000662.1:0-2727 GCA_035709445.1 Blastocatellia bacterium
CCGGGGAGGCGGTTTCAGCCTCTGGCGGGTCGCTGTCTCCGGGGGGATGCCTGAACGGGTCGCCGCCATCGGACAGAACTCCTACTCGCCGGCGGTTTCTCGTCAGGGCAATCGCCTGGCTTACAATGTCTCATTCTCGGACTCTAATATCTGGCGCTTTGACCGGTCTGACACGACGGGCGAGGCTGCGGCCGGCCGCCAGAACGCGGCGACCAGATTGATCTCATCCACCCGACAGGACCATAGCCCGCAATTCTCTCAGGATGGAAAAAAGGTTCTCTTTGTCTCTGATCGCACTGGCAGCGATGAAATCTGGGTGTGTGAGAGCGACGGCTCTCAACCTGCGCAGTTGACCTTCTTTGACGGCCCGATCGGCGGCACACCGCGTTGGTCCCCTGACGGTCAGCAGATTCTTTTCGATGCACGTCTCACAGGCAACTCCGACATTTACGTGATGAGCGCGGAAGGCGGCAAGCCTCGCTCCCTCACTCTGGAGCCTTCCCATGACGTGATGCCGAGCTGGTCGCGCGACGGGCTATGGGTCTACTTCTGCTCCAATCGCAGCGGCACCTTCCAGATTTGGAAAATGGCTGCCGCCGGTGGGCAGGCTGTGCAGGTGACAAAGCAAGGCGGATTTGAAGCCTTTGAATCACCGGATGGAAAGCTGCTCTACTACACGAAGGGCCGCGGCCCCGGCGGCATCTTTCAGATTCCGGTTGCAGGTGGTGAAGAGAGGCAAGTGCCGGAACTGCTCAGTGCCGGATACTGGCGTTATTGGGCGGTTGTGAACGAAGGCATCTATTTCGTTTCGCCGGTCCCGACCGCTCGTCCGGCGATCAAGTTCTTTAGCTTTGCCACGCGCCGTGTAACACAGATCGGGGTGCTTGAGAGAGACCCCCTCCAAGGACCGCCCGGATTGACTGTTTCTCCTGACGGGCGATGGGTTCTGTATTCGCAAGCGGACCAGAGCATCAGCGATATTATGCTCGTCGAGAACTTCCGATGAGTCTGCCAAAGGGCGGTGCAGGTATCGGTCAGCGCCGCTCGCCAGCCAGATAGCCATGCGCCAATCGGTGGAGTTCACTGCATACGGGCGGCGTCACTTTCGCCAGCGCGTCCTGGTCTCCCTGGTTCCAGGCCTCCAACAGTTGTGTGATGTTGGTGGCATTGCGGCGCCATTTACGCTTCAGTTCCCAACTAAAGCGGCTAACCTTACCACATCCGTCCCGTCCCAGCCATAACGGGGCAGGCCAGAAAATAGTTTTGTTTCGTGAACACTTTTGCACGCCAATTCCCCCTTACCAGATGAGAACAGTTAGACAGGGCAAGCCGTCTGACTGTTCAAGGTTGAGATTTACAGAGATTTAACGGGGGCTGTTGCTTGAAACGAGTGCGGCGACAGTGGAAACAAACCCATTTGGTCTTGCACTCACTTGAGTAAAGCAGGAGATAATTATGAAACCTAACCGCATGCTCGTCGGTTCGCTCGTCGCCCTTTTGCTGGCTTTGAGCGTAGTCGTAATTGCACAAGTCAATCGCCCTTATCGCAACGGCACAGTCTGGAACATAGGGTTTATCCGAATGAAGCCGGGAATGGAAACGGCTTATCTGACCTATGTCGCAGGCGACTGGAAGCGCGAGCAGGAAGCGTTGAAGAAGGAGGGGCAAATCGTCTCTTACAAAATCCTGCAAACCGAAGCGCACGGCTCGACTGACTGGAATTTAATGCTTATGACAGAGTACAAAGACCTGGCAACCTACGAGAAGAATCTGGAGAAGGCCGATGCGTTACTGCAAAGGGTGATCGGGGACGATGAAAAACAGAGGCAGGGCTACCGCGAACGCCTTGAAATTCGGGAGGTCCTGGCCGACCGGATGGCGCGCGAGATTGTTCTGGAACAGAAGCCTTGATCTAAATGGAATTATGCGCGAGTTGTGCACCAACACAGTAGCATAGGGTCGGACCTCATACCACGCCTGTACCACAGAGTGGTCAAAACAGCGGCTAAGAAGGCGGATCAAGCAGGGCGTAAAGGATTGAGAGAAAAAGAACGGGTAACAAGGATTTGATTTGCTAAACCGCTATAGGGGCGTAAACCTCTATCGAGTCGGCGAATCCCTCTTTCTCCGCTTCAGTTTTTTCCTCAAACAAAAGGGCGATCTCATAGCGAGGATTGCCCTTTTCTTATTCTTTCATTCCCCCGCACAACAGGTCTCGCGCCGGGCACGGCATCAGCAAGCGATTTCGCGCAGGCTCGGCTCCGGGTGATTTCCGATTGCCGATTTCTGATTCAGGGTTTAAATTGTTGCTGCCGTCTGCGATTGTCTGGCAGTACGAGCGGTTGGATAGAAGTTTTTCATTGCCGGCCGTCGTTTCATAGCATACAAACCAGCGCACCCGGCTGCGGTAAAGTGCGCAAACATTCCTGAACAAGTCATCAGCGAGGGAATGGTGAAAGAGTCGTCGGCCAAGATCGATATACTGCTCGAACCTCTATTGCGAGAGGCCAGCGATGAACAGGCTGACGAGATCCTCTCACGACTTATCACTGTTCATGCCGAGCCGGTGATTAAAGGCATCATTCGCTATAAACTCCATCTCAATCGAGCGGACGGGCGAGCCGAGGCTGATGACGTTTATCAGGAAGCGCTGGTGCAATTGGTGGCGGAATTGCAGCAGCTTCGCAGACAGCCCGATGAGCACCCGATCACCGACGTGCGCGGGAT
>DASTET010000663.1:0-2050 GCA_035709445.1 Blastocatellia bacterium
AACCACAGAGGACACAGAGGAAACCCTTTATTCCTCTGTGATCCTGCGGTGTCCTCTGTGGTTAAAACGCTTTTTCACAACCGATCCTCAGCCGATGATCGAGATCATCTCAAGCGACTTGACGCCGAGCGATTGATCGCCACTTAACGAGGCTTTCTTTTGTGCCTCATCTCTTTTAACGCCCTTTGTGAAAAGACGCCAGGCTGTGTCTTCATCTATTGCGACTTCGGCAGCGGGCTCGCGCTCCACATCGATATAGAGGCTCCACCGCCCATTTTCTCGACGGATGAACCATGTGCCGCCCGATTCGCCCGTTATCGTCAGCTTCACAAGGGTCCCCTCTTCTGCCTCGACATTTCTGTAAGTGTGAGGCAGCGCGCGGACGAAAGCATCGAGAACCGGGGCCATATACTTCGGCTCCTTCAGACCGGGCTTGCCAACGGCGTCTCGAATCTGTTGCTGGTGGTGCCACCGCTCGGTGTATTCGCGCGCGAGGTCGAGCCAGACAGGGGCTGCGCCTCCTCCCGCCCAGTCGACCGGGTCTCCCATCGAGAACTGATCGAGCGTGCCGTAGTACTCCGAGACCTGGTCTCCCGCGAATCTGAGCAGGTCGCACAGCATGCGCGGGCTCAGTCGGTTTGTGGCTTTCACCCAGACGGCGTTCAGCTCGTTGATGAGCGCGACAAGCTCGTCCCAGCCTATGATGGGGCTGCCGGAGTACAGATACAGATCGCGTTTTCTTGAAAGCACGCCGATGTCGCCTCCGAGCAGGTGCTGTGCGATCTGCTTGACCGTCCACGATCCTGCGGAGGTCGGCTTCTCCCATTCATCATCGGAGAGCCCTGAAAGCAATTCGATCAAAGCATCGAGCGTCTCCGGAAACAGGTCGACTACGAGTATCGGTCCTGGCTCTTTCAATCTCATTTTCTCACCTGCGGTCCGGCGCGGTTATGCCTAACAGGTCGAGCGTGGCGATCAACTGTCTTCGCACTATGGCCGTTAAAGCGACCAGCAGCGCGCGCCGCGCCGGGTCCTGCTCGGAGAGTATGTGATAGTGGTGATAAAACAGGTTGAAACGCTGCGCGAGCTGGAACGCCCACTTGGCGACCCCTGCCGGTTCGAGCGCCGCGACCGCGCTCCGTACGTGCTCATCGAGCCTCGTCGCAAGATAGATGAGCGACCACAGGTCGTCGCCTTCCTCGCCGCCGAGCAGCTCTGCGATTCGCTCGCGGTTCACATCCTTGATCGCATTCGCGGCGGGCTCGATGCCTGCCTCCGAGAGCTTGCGAAAGATCGAGTTGGCCCTCACGACCGAGTACTGAATGTACGGGCCGGTCTCGCCGTCGAAGGCGAGCGCCTCCTTGAAGTCGAAAGAGATGATCGATGTGCGCGTGTACTTGAGCAGGAAATAACGGAGCGCGCCTATTGCGATCCTGTGCGCCGTGTCGAGCCGGTCCTGATCGCTCAGGTCGGGATGGCGGCTTGCCACTTCGCTGACCGCGTTCGATATGAGCTGATCGACCAGATCATCGACCTTGACGCCTAGCCCCTTCCGGCCCGACATGCTTATCCCCGAGCGCTTGCGGTCTTCTTCGGTGAGGCGCTGTCCGAGTTGCTCGGCTGCCGAGGGCGAGAGCACTACCTTTTCGTATGCGAGGTGCGCGCTCCGCTCTACACGCTCGTCGTGGGCTACGGCCATGACGCCGAGCTTTACATAATGCTGCGGGTAGGACTGGCCTATGTCTATCACATTGAAATAGGCGGCGGCGTTCCCGAACGGCGGATGAGACGGGTCGTTTTCGCTCTCATTTGATGTCGTTATCCAGGCGATGTGGCCGTCGGGGTATGTGTGAAACTGCGTGTAATAAAAGTTGAGGTCGAGCTGTCCAAGCTTCCACAGGTGAAAAGCGATGTCTTTGCCTGTGTAAGTGACGGTGCCGTTCGAGCGCACGATTACCTTGTCCGCTTCGTGTTCGGACTCTTCGCCCGCTTCTTCCTCCGGCTCGTCTGCGGCGCGCATCACCCAGCACCCTGCGAGCCTTCCCTCGGT
>DASTET010000664.1:0-7172 GCA_035709445.1 Blastocatellia bacterium
GCTCGTCCTCTATCGCTCGACTCAGCAGATTTCGACAAAGACGGGATGGCGGACATCGCAAGCGGGTATGGAGGTCCGAACGGCGGCATCATCACTTTGCATCGCGGGAGCGTAGATGCACCCTTCCTGAAGCATGCGGCGGTATTCGCTCTGCCCGAACCGGCAGACTTCATAGGAGCGGGCGACTTTGATGCGGACGGCAATCTCGATGTAGTGTCGGCGGCGCGGGGCGGAAGCAAGCTCTACGTCTCGGCGGGTGACGGCAGCGGCGGCATTACAACTGTTCGCGAGATCGGCTTGCCGGGCAGGGTGACGGCGCTTCGAGTGGGAGAGATAAATCGCGCCGACGGGTTGGAAGACATCGTTGTCGGAATAACCGGAGAGGCGGGGGCGAAGGCCCTGGTCTTTGAAGGACCGGAAGGAGCTCTGAGAGCCAGTCCTGAGACGTTTGAGCTTCGAGCGGAGGTGAGCGGGTTTGCGATTGGTCAGATAGATGAGCAGCGCGAGTACGACTTGCTTGTAGCGGCAGGGCGCGAGCTTGTGGTGATCGCGGGTCGCGACCGCAAGCTGTCTTTGAACAAAACGGAGCGGGCGCAGGTCAAGGCGGCTCAGGTCGTAAAAAGCGAACTTGGATTCGGGATTCGAGGAATAGAAGTGGGCGATTTCACCGGACGTCGCCGGATCGATGTGGCGTTGCTTTCAGATAGGGGCGAAGTAGTCATCCTCAGCGAAGAGAAAAGTGGCAAACCCATTCTGCGGCTAGACATGTGGAAGCAGGAGCGACTCAGAGGCGGGGGGCAGCGGATGGTGAAGGCCGGGGTGTCGGCGCAGGTAGCCGACGAGCTACTCGTGACGGACGGCAACCGTCTAAGGGTTATCACACACACCCGGCGTGAGGCGGAGCAAGAGCAGGGAGGGGAGACATTTATCACAGCCGAAGAAGGGCGACGTGAGGAAGTATCATTTGAGGTGGATGGAGAGGCAGTGGCGGCGATAGGGGCTCAGGCAGCGGGACGGTCAACTACACCGTAGCGGCAAACCCCGGCCCGACAATCCGCAACGGGACGATAACTATAGCCGGCCAGACCTACACCGTATATCAGGGGATACCGTTCGCGGATGTGCCTGTGAGCCACCCCTTCTACAACGAGATCGGAAGGCTCTCTGCCCGCCAGGTGACGCTCGGGTGTAATACGACTAATTACTGCCCTGACGATGTGGTCACCCGCCAGCAGATGGCTGCATTCATCATACGAGGGCTGGGCGATTTCAGCCCACCTCCTCCCGCTATGCAGAGATTCGCAGATGTGCCGCCGACGAATGCGTTCTATGCGCACATTGAAGAGATGGCGGTCCGTCAGATCACGCTCGGATGTGGAGGAGGCAACTACTGTCCGTCGCTTGCTGACTGGCGAGGGCAGATGGCCGCTTTCCTCGTCAGGGCCTTTAATCTTTAGCGACATCCTTCGCTTTACTACCGCCCGCTCGCCGGTTTATACCCCGACGGGTAGTGAAGGTGCACGTCCAGCTCGGTCGTGACCTCTATCTCTCGATAATCTGATCCGGTGTTCGTGCTGCGATAGGTTATCAGCCATTGGTTGCCGAACAACTGATTCAGTTCCTTAAAGTACGAGTCGAAGCTGACGAAATCGGTCCCCGTAAAGAAAGCCTCGCCTCCGGTCTCATCCGCAAAGCGGTTGAGCGAGCCCTGGCCGAAGTTGTTCGCAATGCGGCTCGCGCTCGTCAGCCCCGTCGACGGGGCAAAGAATGTGAAGACGGAAACGCCCCTCCGCTGCGCCTCGCGTACGGCGCGGTCCAGGTCTATCGAGAGCGTGGGGCTTGCGCTGCGAAGCCCTCTCGATGCATCGAGCCCGTCGGAGACGAGCAGAATCATTCGCCTGCCCGCAGGCTGCGAATCGAAACGTCGCAGCGCCTCGACCACTTCGACATACGGGTTGAATGGAGCTGCCGACGGGCTGCTCCTGATTATTCGCAGCGAATCGGCGGCCCGCTCGCGGTCGGTCGTGAAATCCTGCGTGACAGTGAGCGTGCCGACAGTCAGATAGCCGGTCATCACGCGCGAGCCTTCAGGAAGGTTGCGTATGAACGATTTTATCCCCCTGATCTCGTTGTTGACGCGAGAGACGAGATCGTCCTGGATCAGGACCGCGATTATGGGCGGAGCTTCCGAAGCTCGCTTGACTGAGATTATTTTCTGAGGCCGCTTCTCTTCGCGCACCGCGAAATCCGAGGGCTGGAGCTTTTGAGCATTGGCCCGCGCGCGGTCGTTGTGCGGATGGACTGTCACCGTGATCGTAACATCGCGCCCGTCCGCGCTCACGCCCCCCTGCTCTGCCCGAATCACTCCGGCAAAGGCGAGCGCCATAAACGTCATCAGAATAACCGCCGCTCGGTAATGTTTGCTCTGTCTATATTTCATTTCTATTTCCTCCTTTATGCCATGCTCTATTTTGATTTTAACCGTAAACGATTCGAGTGGCGAGAAAGCGCGGTGGTCCTTTCAATCTGGCTTCACGTTTCTAATAGTGTCTGAGAGCGGAGAGGGTTCTACCGGTAAGCATAATCCGTCTGCATCGTCGGGAGCTCGGTGCTATGCGAAGTCCTCGCCGGGTGCAAGTCCTGCCGCGATCTGAGCGCAGTGTTTCCCGGGTTTAAACCAGAGCATATTGGATTGGTGAAAAGCTCGTTCCTAGGGGCGTAGGATCTATTATGCAGAGGTTAGAAAAAGATGCCAGCCAAGTTGCAGGGCTGTTCTTCTACGATGACAATTGGCACAGCGCACTTCGCATTTTGCTATTTCCTTTGCAATAGTGTCCCAGGCGTTCTGCCTACGAATCATCTCCGAGATAGCTGCTATTTTCGTCCCTTTTTCGACATGGTCGAATTCCAGAACGACCGGATCAGACTCGCTGCAGTCTACGCAAGGATGTAGTAACAAATAATCGAGAATCATTTTATAGGTTTGTTCGTTATAGACCTTCTTTCTTCGTTTAGCTTTTGCAACATAATATTCAACATTATTACTGTAGTGATTCCGAATATACACTCTCATACACTCGCGGCAGGTAGAGCACCTTCGACCTCTAGCTTTATCTTTCCAGCTGAATTCTTCTACAGGCTTCCTTTGATGACAGGTGGGACACCGTTTCATACAGCCTCCGGACACGTGGTAAATGCGCCCGGAGAGAATCGAACTCCCAACCCTTGGTTCCGAAGACCAATGCTCTATCCGTTGAGCTACGGGCGCATTTATGTTGGTGAAAGCTTAAAAGCAGAGGCGCGGCGCTGTCAATGACATCCGTATATTTCACTTGACCTCTTCCTCGTATCGCGGGATTCCGAAGAAATACTTCCTTTCGTCCGCGTCGGGCGGGCGGCTCGCCGTGACCACATCGACGTAGCAGCCGATAAGCCTCCTCATCTCTGCGGCCTTCTCTGTTTCGGTATCGTAAAGATTGCGCTCCTCGCGCCGGTCTTCCTTGAGATTGAACAGCTCGAAACTGTACGCGTTGCGGTTGAAGATCATTTTGTATCCGTCCTGCGTGATGACCATATACTTCTTTGACTCTTTATGCACAGTCTGTTCGGGCCGCACGAAGGGTGAGATATAGTCGTAAGTCTGCTCGCCATAAACGGGAGGGTGCGTGAACGGCTCGCCTCTCATCAAGGGCAAGAGGCTCACGCCCGCGCACTCTTCGGGGTGCGCCAGACCGACGGCGTTCAATATGGTTGGGCTCAAATCGACCGTGGTCACGTAATCCGGAATGCGACTCGGCCCGAGATTCGGCGCGTAGATGATAAAAGGGACCTGCGCCTGCTCGTTATAGAGCTGAGTCGAGTGTTTGTATATTCCGCGCTCGCCGAGCGACTCGCCGTGATCCGACATTATCACGATCATCGTGTCATTCATTCGACCTGCGCTCTCCATCCAGTCCAACAGGCGGCCCGTGTGGTGATCGAAATAGGCCACTTCGCCGTCATAGAGGTCATCTGCCGAATTACCGAAGTCGAATTCTTTATGCCTGCGATAGGGCAGGTGAGGGTCTGTAGAGTAAAGATAAGCCGCGAACGGGCGGCCTGAATCGATTCCGCCCAGGACTTTGATCGCCGCGTCGATTGTCTCCGCGTAAGTTCTAACGCGCGCCTCTTCGACCACCTTCATGGCTTTGACGTGGCGCAACAGGGTCGTGATACGTCGCGGGAAGAGAAGCGTTTCGTATCCGTTATCGGCGAGTATCTGAGGCCACCCGGGCAGATGCGCGTCCCAGTATGCGCCCTGTGTGAACTTCGGCAGCGCCTCATAAGTATTGGGCGACGGCGTAAACCCGTTATCAAAGACCTGTGACTTTTCAGCGAGCTTATCGATGTTCGGGCTTATGTTTCGCTGGTAGCCGTAAACGCCCAGTCGGTCTGCGCGCAACGTGTCGACGAATATGTGAATGACATTCAACCGCTGCGCGTTCGGATCGGGCGGAGTGTGCGCCGATTTAAACTGCCGATGCCAGGCTTCGAGGTCTTGCCAGCTCAGCTCATCCCCTGTGCAGTTGTTATCAATATCGTCGCCTATGACCTCCTGCGCTTCGGGATTTATATCCGGATTGCCGTCGTCGGCGTCGCCCCCGCCAAGCACGGCAGACCAGTCGTCACGATCAAAATCGATAGCCCATCGAATCATATTGACGTGCTGCCTGGTTTGAGTGGTGCGAAGCAGGACCTGAGTCTTGAGATTCTGGTTGCGGTCGAAGCTGATAAAAGTGAATACCGCCGCCGCGATAATGACGAGCCCGGCCAGGATTGCGACGGCAGGTCGGAGCTTTAATGATCGCAGCCGTCGCCAGGAAAGATAGATCACGCCTGCAACCGTCATCATGAAGGCCGTGTTCAACATGAAGAGGGTCCAGTGCAGCGAAGGCTCATAGCGCTGCACTTCTATTCGAGAGTCGAGGTAGTAGCCGACCGCGATGAGAGACGTAAAACCCAGGATCACTGCCGCCCTGAGCGCGCGCCCGCTCCGCGCGGCGCATCTTGAAATCCTCCACAGCAGCCAGAAACCTGCCAGGTAACCGAACATCACCGCGTAAGAGATCGAGCGCTCGTGGCTCAGGATGAATTCGCGTACCCCGTCTATCTTTTCGGCCTCTCTCAGCAGGCCGATCAGGTATTTGTGAATATCGGGCTGCTGTTTGAACAGAATCGCCGCAAGCGCGAGGACTAAAAAGCCCGCTATCAGATTGTGCAGGCGCTCGGGCTGCCGGCTTCGCGCAACCAGTCGGGCCGCGCCGTCTTTCATAAAAGTCGCCGCGTGAACGAAAAGCCCTGTCAGCAAACCGGCCAGAGCGCCGATGATCACGTTCAGGCTGAAGTAAGATGTAAATACGATCCTCTCCGCGAAAGATTCAAAGACGGGCGTGAGACGAAGCTGCATATCGACCCACTCGATCAATCCGAGAAGGATGGCCGCAGCCGCGCCGAGCATCGCGTAACGCAATAGCGAAGCCTTCAGATCTTTCTCTTCACTCTCCGGTCGCGCAACTGTGTTGAGAAAGTATTCAGGCAAAGATGTCCTGACGGAAAACACCACTTTCCCTCCCGTTCTATTTTTGACGGGCATACTAATGGTCGGTTTTTACGGCTGTCAAACAGACAGTTTTATAATCAGATGCTCGAATACGGTTACAACATAAAAACAAGATGTAGGATTCACTTCGGGGAGTAATATGACGCGTTTGATTCAGTCACGATTCACTTTCGATACCTCGCTTCAGGGCTCGGCAAGAAAAGCGGTCGCCTCTTTGAGAAAGATATCGAGCTGGTCGTGGTGGACCCAGTGGCCTGCGCGAGGCACGCGGACCAGACGACAGTTCTTTATATATTGGGCTCGCCCGTCGGACTCCGGATCGGGCAGGCGGCTCTCCATTCCCCAGAAGAGGAGCACGGGGCAGGTTATCTTTCCGAGCACTTCGTTCAGGTCGTCAAGGTTATAGCCGTAAGGGGCAAAGGGGCGGGCGTAATTATCGAACTTCCATATGAGCGAGCCGTCCGCGTTCCAGTTTGTGCCGTTGAGCGTCAGGTGTCGCGCCACATCATCGGAAAGGTGCGGGTTCGCTTCTTTCATACGGGCGACCGCTTCATCGAGACCCGGATAGCTGCGCGACGTGCGCCGCTCTATATCGCGGATCGATTCGATCCAGCTTCGCAAGCGATCCGAAGCCGGCCCGTGAACGCGATGCGAGCGCGGAGGGCCGAGCCCTTCAATCGATATCGCCTTGCGGACCCTGTCGGGATATATGCCGGAGTAAAGCAGAGTGACCACTCCGCCGAGCGAATGGCCTATGAGGCAGACCGGAAAATCATCGATGATATCGAGGAGCGCCGACAGGTCGAGCACGTGCTCGGCTATGCTGTATGGCGCCCCCGTAGCCCAGGCGCTGTTGCCATGCCCGCGCAGGTCGAGCGCATAGACGTGATACTCTTCTCTGAGATGGCGCGCGACCCAGTCCCAGTTGCGCGCGTGGTCGAGCCCGCCGTGCACAAGCACAAGCGGCGGTTTGTCGTCCCGGCCCCAGTCCCAGAAGTGTAGCTTCAACCGGTGCGAGTAATAGTAATGTGAAATCGGCTCCAACGCCCACCTCCGTAAAAGTCTAGCGAGTCGCGCTTCTGAAGTTGCTGGCGGAGTTGCATTATCTCGGATGTCAATCAGACTCTCAACCTTGAAAGTGACTCGCCGGACTCGCTAGACTCAAGTCTTGCCAGGCTCCTTATGACTCTCGAAGGCGACATCTGGGACGTAGCCATAGCGGGCGCGGGCCCCGCCGGCGCTATCGCTGCAATTCATCTCGCGAGTCGCGGCCACCGCGTTCTGCTCATCGATAAAGAGAGCTTCCCTCGCGACAAGGTATGCGGCGACGGGCTTATCGCCGATTCGATCCGATGTCTGAAGCGCGCCGACCTCTACGACGAGGTGCTCCGCCTCGGTTATGAGACCAGCATCGGAACTGTCTTCAGCCCTTCCCGCATCGAGTTCAATGTGCCGGGCCAGTTCCTCACGCTCAAGCGGTTCGTGCTCGATAACCTGATCGTTCAGAAAGCCATAAGCTGCGGCGCCAGGCTGCTCAAAGCGAAAGTCACTCGCGCCGCCGTCAATTCTGACG
>DASTET010000665.1:0-6675 GCA_035709445.1 Blastocatellia bacterium
GCGAGCCGCTGGTGAAGTCAGCCCAATAAATAATCGCAGAGGGACGCAGAGGATTTAATGAGAATCCTCTGCGTTGCATCTTCGCCGTCACTACTTCTGGCCCCCGCCTGCGCTTGCGAATGTGCCCGGATTAAACACACTTATACCTGGCCCCGGCTGGTTATTGCCTTTGATCTGATTGATCCGGCTTTCCACTTGATTGAGAGTCTGATTCAGGGAATCGATTGTCTTTGTCACCTCGTTTCCCGGAATGGTGCGTGTAAAACGCTCACCCTGGAGTTTCTCGATCTCCTTACGGATTTGCTCCTTTATCGCTTCGAGTCTCTCTATTAGCTTCTTCTTCTCATCATCCGAGAGACATCGGCGGGGGGCCAGCCCGTCAGGGTCGATAAAGTTCACCGGGTCATTGAGCACGTACCCGTACAGATTCGTATCTCCGCCCGCAAACAGGATCGGGTCTTTAGCAGTCCATCGTCCGGTCGCCGGATCGTAGTCACGCGCCCCGAAACGCACAAGCCCCGTCTGCGTATCGTAAATGCCGCCGGCGAACCCGAACGGCTGGAAGCCGGGATTTGTGTCCGTCACCACCACGCCGAACTCATCATAATCCATGCGTTGAGCAATCGCTCCGGTCGCCGTATTGACCACAAGGCGCGGGCTGCCCAGGTGATCGGTGATGATGCGGTAGGTGACGCCGCCCTTTATCATGTAATCGGGTGCGTTGTCCTGGCTGCCATACACAAAGAGGCTGACTATCTGATTACTGCCGTCCAGCTCGGCAACGGGGCTTAGCTTATCTTCGTAGAGTAAGCCCTGCACGAGCGCGCCGTTCACCTTCTTGCCGACCCTGCGGTTCTGCCCGTCGATCACGTACTCGATCTGAGTCCCGCCGGACAGGGCGACGCTTCTCAGATTGCCAAGCACGTCGTAACTGTAGGTCGTAGTCTGCCCTCCCACAGTCTTGCTCTGAAGCTCACCGTTTGCCGTGTAGGCGAAGGTCGCACCTCCGTATGAAGTCAGGCGGTCCTGATTATCGTATGTGCCGTTTATTGTGCCGCCCGGCCCTGTAATGCTCAGCCGGTTGCTGTTGCTGTCATAGGTGTAGGCGGCGACGGTCACGCTGTTCTTCTTAACCTGCGTAAGCCGACCGGCCAGATCGTAGCTGTAATCGTAAGTGTCGGTCGCGCCGCCTATCGTCTCCGCCTTCTGCGTGATGCGCCCAAGCTTGTCGCGGGTATAGGTAACTCCGTATATCCCTGAGCCGTTATGGGCCGCGTTGTAAGTCGACAATTCGCCGAACCCGTTGTAGCTTCGGCTGTCTGTCACGCTGCCGAGCGTGGTGCCCGTGATTAGTCCGTTCTGAGCGTTGCGCGTCAGTGTGAGGCTTCCTGCCGCCGTGAGCAGGTCGTCATTATCGTATGCAAAGTTGATCGTGTTCGCGCCGTTGACGCTTTGCGAAGCGATGCGGAAGTTGTTGTCGAATGTCCGGGTGAAGCTGCCCGAAACCGCCCCGGCCCAGGTCGCGCCTGTCAGTAACGAGCCGTCGTAGGTATAGGTGAGCGTATTTGCGCCCGGCGCGGTGACGCTCGAAAGGTTCCCGGTCGTCGCGTGATAGGCATACGTGTACTGGCCACTTGGAATTGTCAGCGTGCTCAGTCGGCCCGCGCTGTCGTAGCCGAGGCTTATTATCTGGCCGTCGGGCCGCGTGATGGTATCCAGTTGCCGGTCGAGGTTGTACAGGTAAAGCGTCTGATTCGCGCCCGCGCCGACATCAGGCGGGGTGTACATGGATAGGAGATCGACGGGCGTGTATGCAAAGACATGGGCCGGCCTTCCAGGCGGAGTGATCGATGCGAGGTTCCCGTTGTTGTCATAGGTGTAATTGACCGCCCGGCCATCGGGCAGCGTTTGCTGAGAGATATGTCCGGCTGCGTCATAGCTGTAGCTAGTAACGCGCCCGAGCGAATCGGTGATGCTCGACAGGAATCCTTCGGGGTTGTAGGCGAAGGTGGAAGCGCGCGCCTCGACCCCTGAGCCAAATGTGAAAGTCGATAGCCGCCCCCGCGCGTCGTAAGAGAAAGAGGCAGCGTTGAGGTTGGCGAACTGTTGCTGCGTTATGCGGCCCAGCATGTTGATAACGGTCGTCGTTTGCCTCCCTACAGGTGTGGTGCTGGTGAAGGTCTTTGTCGAAGCCGTATAGACGGTTGTAGAGGTACGCCCGTTGATCGTGAGCGTGTCAGTCAGTGAGGTCAGGCTCAGAGGATTGATCGGGTTGGATAGTGTTACGGCGCGTGTAAAGCTCGAAGTGTAGCTCAGTCCACCAGGCGTAGTTATAGTGGCGCTCTTAATCAACGGTGTCTGCATGCCGAAGCGCGGGTCGCCGGTCTCGACGAGCGTCTCTACAGTGCCGTCGCTCGATGTGGTCGTCTCCGTCCCGTTTGGCTTTATGAGTATTTGCGTCTGCAACCCTGCCGGATCTGTGTTCGTCCTCCGCTCGTCATTCGTAGAAAGGAACTCGATTTGATATGTGTCGGTCCGGCTCAGCGCGGTGGTCAGACTCACCGTGTAGGCATTGCTTTGATCGACGCGGGCGAGCGTCTTGAAGCCACTCGCCGGATCGTCGTCTCTCGTCAACCGCCCGAGCGAGTCGTAGGTATAGCTGAAGGCGTGGCCGCGCGGGGTAGTCATGCCGGTCATCAGCCCGTCGGTCGTGTAGGTGAACTGATACGAGCGGGCGAGCGGGTCCGTGATCTGACTGATATAGCCGTTCGCGTCGAGCGCCAGTGTTGTGCGCTGCCCGTAAGGCCCGACTATCCCGGTCGAAGCGCCGCTCGCGTTGCGCTCAATCGTCGTGATGTTATTGTCGCCGTCGGTCACTTGAGTCAGGCGGCCCGCGCCGTCATAGCTGAATTGATAAAGAGTCGCGCCCGTCAGCGCGTGCAGCGTCGTGAGATGGCGGCCCGCGCTGTTGAAGACGTACAGCTCGCCTCCGTCTTCGGAAGGAATAACGATGTCGGTGGCCGTAAAGCCCGGCAGCGCCGCAGAGACTTTGTGCACGAGCTGGACCTGGTCTTCCATGATGAAAATGTTCCCCTGGCTGTCCGGATAGACGCTTGTCGGAGCGTTGAGGTCTGCCCCGGTTGCAGGGCCGCCCGTTCCTCCCAGCAGTACCCTGTTGCCGGTCCCTGCGAATGTGTTGATGATCCCGTCCGTCGTCACTATGCGTATCCGGTGGTTATCTCTGTCGGCGATGTAAAGATTGCCCTGTGCGTCGAGCGAGATGCCTCGCGCAAAATTCAACCGCGCGTCGACCGCCGGCCCGCCGTCCCCGATGAATCCGGTCGTGCCCGTCCCGGCAATTCGAGTGATACTCCCGTCAATACCGAGCCTTTGTACCCTCCTCCCGAAGTCATCGATAAAGAAGACGTTGCCCTGTTCATCGACGGCGGGCATCTCGGTGAACGCGCCGAAGACTATCGTGGTGATGATGCCGGAAGGATCGACTCTTCTTATACGGTTCTGACCGCCGATATAGAGATTGCCCTGATTATCAACGGCAATACCCGCAGGCTCGATCTTGGCGGCGGTGGCCTGCCCGCCGTCGCCGCAGCTTGCGCCTACGCTGGCCGGGTCATTACGACAGGTTGCATCGAATACGCCGTTGCCCGCTACCGTCGTGATGATGCCCGTAGCGGCGTCCACTTTGCGTATGCGGAAATTGTTATCATCGGCTATGAAGAGGTTGCCCGCCGGATCGACGGCGAACCTTCCCCGCGCTGTTGACCCGATATTGAGCATGGCGGCGGTGGCCGGCCCGCCATCGCCGCTGAACCCGGCGGTCCCGTTACCTGCTACTGTTGTGATGATGCCCGTCAAAGGATCGATCTTGCGGATGCGCGCAGGCTCCGCGACATAGACATTGCCCTGCGCGTCGGCGATCAGCCCTCTTGGATTGTTGAATCTCGCGTTTAGCGCCGGGCCGCCGTCGCCGCACGAATCATTCGGAGGCTGGACGCAGCTTCCTCTTCCCGCATATCGATTCATCACCGGCGCGATCTGCGAGGCGTTGCGCCGCTCGCCCGAGCCTGCGTAAAGCGTCTTGCCGATGGGATCGTAAGCGTAGTGCTCGCTCAGGCTCCAACCGCCGAGCCCCTGACCGCGCGCTTCAAGCACCCCGATGGTAGCTCGAATATCTTGCGGGAAGAAGACCTCGCGGCGCGCGCGGTCGCCCGTGATGGGGATGCCGTTGCCGTTGTAGCCGAAGCGCAAAGTCTGTTGATATACGCCGTCATAAACATACAGGATGGTCAGGAGTATGGGCTGCTCCCCCTGCACTGTGCGCCCGTATGCGTCTTTGCTGTCCCATGTAAAATTTAAGGTCTGATTCGGCGCGGGCGGGAGGCTCTGCGTAAAGCGACGCCCCGCGACCGTGACTTCCAGGTCTATACGCTTGAGGCTCGCCGGAACGCTCGCGCCGCTCACATCGACCGAGAGTGTATAGGCGGCCTTGCGCCCGGCGACCCGGTAGCTTTCATAATTGAGGGTGAAGGTCGTGCCTGTGATCTCAACCGACTCGCCGAGCGTTTGCTGCTGGCATCCGATTATCGATCCGCCCTGGCAGTCGGGGCTTTTCGGCTTCGGGTCGGGCGGCGGCGGGAAGTGCCAGGTCGGCGCCTTCGCGTCAGGCGGCGGCCCGAAGCCCCAGTTCTTATCCCACGGCGAAAAGTGGCTGATAGGCACGCGCCAGAGCGTCTGCCCTATGTTGTAAAGCGCCGCAAGCTGTTGCCGCTCCGCAGCATTGATGCCGAGCGCGTTGTACTCGGCGTCGCTTGCCGGGACGTTGTTTCCGGTCAGGTCGAGGTCTGCCTGTCCGTTGAAGACCGCAAGTATCTTCACCACGCGCCCGTTTTCAAAAGGCGTCCAGACCGCCTTGCTCGCGTCATAAAACCCTGATGGGATAATGGTGCCGACAGGGAAGTTAAGAAAGTTCTGCTCGTAGCTGATGACCGGCTGGCTGAAGGTCACTTCCTTCGCGCCTGCGGCCACCGCTTCGTCGACGCTGTAATCGATGGCGTAGGTGTACATAGTGGCAGGCGGCAGTTCGCCCGGCATGGCTTCGGGTCCCATCGGGCCTACGGTGTATTCGGTCGCGCGCACATGCAGGACCGGCAGCGGCTGTGTCGCGCCTCCCGGAAGCACCATCGTCGCGGCCGTTCCCTGCTTGAACATCAGCGCCGCGCGGCGAGCCCCCGATGAATCGCTCATCGTGCTCCCGAGCGCGAGCTGTACCGGGATGCTTGCGGTGAGGTCTATCCGTTTGACGTTCGGATCGTAGCCTATCATCACCACATTATCGACCACTGAATAGTCCTGGACAGGCACGCTCAGCCGTCTTTGAATGGGCAGGAATCCGGGCTTCTCGTATCTGACCACGAGCGGAGCGCCGCCGTTTACGGCCATATCGAACTCCCCGTCGGCGCGGGTGAAGGTCTGGCCGAATTCGGGATGGTTCAGGATCGTAACCTTAGCCTTCGGTATGGGCGCACCGCCCCGGTCCATCACCTTCCCGCGCAAGACGGCTGCGCGCGCGGCATTGATCGTCCCCGGCGCTACCCCCGTCTGTATGGGGCTCGCCCCGGTGTATAAAAACTCGGTCGCCGATGCGATCGTCGTCGTCACCGTGGGGTCGAGCGGCGGCGCAAGCGTGTCCGGATCAGGCGGCGGCGGCGTGGGGTCGGCATTGACCGTTATCGTCACTTCATCCATCCCTGTGAGCTGCGAATCGCTTGCTGAAAGTCGAAGCACATAGCTACCGGGAACGCTGAACGTCACGGTCGTCGTTGTGTTGCTTGCGCTGCCAAGTATCGCGGTCGCAGGCCCGTTGACAAGCGTCCATGAGATTGCAAGCATACCGCCCGGCACGCCATCATCGGTCGCCGTCCCGTTGAGCGTTGGGCCGTTTGGCAGATCGATCGTCTGGTCCGGTCCGGCGTTGACCGCGGGAGGCTGATTGGCAGGATTTACCGGGTTGACCGTGACCGTCATATCAGAGACGCTGCTCAGTTGAGAATCGCTTGCCGTGAGCCTCAAGACATAAATGCCCGCCGCGCTGAAGCTCGCGGTCGTCCCCAGGGAATTCGCATTGCTGAAGGTGACACTGCCCGGCCCCGAGACCTGGCTCCAGGCTACGGTGAGCATCCCGCATCCGGGCAAGCCATCGTCGTTTGCAAGACCGGCGAGGTTCGCCGCGCTCGGCAGGGTGACGGTTTGATTTGCTCCGGCGAAGACTGCCGGCGGGAGGTTGATCTCATTATCGAACGCCCTGATGAGGAATGCCGCCATCTGCCCGCGAGTCACCGGGTCCTCGGGACAATAAGAATCGACCGTACAACCGAGCGTTATCCTTCTGATCGCCATCTCTTCGATGAAAGCATAGAAGGGATTCGAGGGAGGCACATCGTCAAACCTCTGCTGCGCAGGGATAGGAGGGTTGGGCGCGCCCAGCGCCCTTATGATGAAAGCGGCCATCTGCTGACGGGTGACCACGTCGTCCGGGCAATAGTCGCCGCCCCCGCAGCCGAGTGTTATCCCGCGCAGGGCCATCTGCTCGATGAAAGCATAAAATGGATTCGATGGCGGCACATCCGGGAACCGCTGCACAGCCGGCTGAGGCGG
>DASTET010000666.1:0-3749 GCA_035709445.1 Blastocatellia bacterium
TTGCAGTCAGGCTCAACGGGCTAAAGTAATTGAGGCCGAGGCCACAGTGGTTAAGTCAAAACCCAAAGAGTTAGCGGCCCTGATGAAATCCATTAAATCCGTACTAATCCATAAGGCAGCAGCGGAAGATCGTTCTTGACGATCACGGCGGGTTTTCTTCCCCGTTTGACAAACCATCTTGTCAGTATTAGAGTGTGACCCACCATAATGCGAGCTGACATAGGTGAGCCCTTTAGCCAGCTCGAAGTAAGAAATAAATCAGGTCCCGAACGACAGACAGCCATCTCATCATCCCTGGTTAGCCCTGTATTCTGGCATAAGTCTGCGCCTGGCGATGCCAGCATCAGAGGTGATTCAGGAGGCTACCGGAATCACGCCTGCGGGCAAAGGAGTAAGGGAAATGAACGATAACATAGCCTTAATTAGTGAACGGGAAGTCTTCACAAGGACTTTTCGTAGTGGGATCAGTCATATCTTTTGGTTTGGGTTGGGGGCCGTAGTCACGTGGATCGTTGGGAGACTCTGCTGGCAGATAGGGGTGGTCTTTTTCGCGGCCTATATGCTGCTTTTGGGGGTAATTCTCTTATGGGTGTTTGGGAGATCAATACTGCCTGCATTTGTAACTGCACTGGATGCGATAGGGTCGCGGTTGCGAGGTGAGAGGGTGGCCGTCGCGAAAGCGGGCTACATTGTGGGAGCTCTCCTGGTAGGAGTTATAGAAGCTGCGGCTGGCATGGTCGTGATGCTGATTCTCTTCAATTTTTATTTGAAGAGTGCCCTCGGCTAAAAATGCTTGCACAGGAGCGCACAAAAAAATGCCGGGCTACAGAGCTATGACAGACCCAGCTCTCCGAGACAGTCAGCCACACAGAGGAGGAATGCTGACGACTCACATACCACAAAACTGCTCTCAGCCCTGATGATTACAAAAAACTGCTGAACTGAATTGTAATCAATATTATATTATCCCCGTACCTTCCCATTGGATCGCTTCTCAGCCTCCTTAGTCCCTATAGCCCTGAACGAGCCTCTACGCGAAACTGGATCAGGAGTGTAGTTATGCGAAAGTATTCTTGTTTGCTTACCCTTCTATTGTTGCTCCTTGACATCCCTCTCCTCGCACAAAGCCGGTCACAAGCCTCAAACAGTGATGTTAACGGACATAACAAACCATCCCTGCCCGCATCCAAGGCCCGGCAACTGGAATTTATCGGCTTCGAGAATCAGTTCTGGAAGGCAATGGTGAGTAAAGATTATAAAATCATCAAGGATCTCGTCGCTCAGGATGCCCTCTTCATCGACAATGACAATGTACTCTCAAAAGCAGATTTCATACGAGCCTTGTACTCCTACACCCCCACACAATACCTGTTTACTGGCTTAAAGGTGAGGATGGTTACAGACAAAATCTGCATTGTAAGCTATAAGGTCAAGGCCAAATATAGCTTCAACTCAACGGAACTGCCGGTTACTACCGCCCTGGTGACTTCGGTCTGGGTCAATCAGGGTGGCAAGTGGCGGCTTAAACATCATCATAGCGGTTTAATGCCGGTAACCAAGGTTGATCCATAAGGGAACGGCTTGGACACCGCACGTCTTTACTTGACTACCGCCACATCGGTAGCGGGGTAAAGATGCGTTGATAGCCTCGCATACTGGGTCTGTTTAAGGGATATTCGTACCAACCGGTCTTATGCGAGGTGGCAAAAGCTTAGGAGCTACCACATAACCGATTGAGATAACAGGAATGAGCAAGCCGATAAGAATACTGGTTGCCGACGATAATGCCCCTCTGCGCAAGGTAATGAAGGATGTTCTCACGAGGGCGGGCTACGAAGTCTTGCTGGCTGAAGATGGACTGGACGCCTTCGAGAAGGCGCTGGCAGTGAGACCGGACCTTGTGATCACCGATGGGCTGATGCCTAAGTTACATGGATTTCTGGTCTGCAAGATGTTGAATCAGCTCGAACCCCCTCCGAAGGTGATACTGCTCACGGCAGTTTACACGAAGCCTGAGTACGAATCGGAAGTGAAACAGCGGTATGGGGCGGACGAACTATTAATCAAGCCTTGTAGGGTTGCCGATTTGCTCGCCTGTATAGCAAACCTTCTGGCCGGGACAGCTTGGCAGACGGAAGAGGCCAGCGAAGAGATCAAAGGTAGGAGACAATATGAATGAGATTATTGAACAAGTGTGGGACCTGTCGGTTTCCGAGTTAATACGGCTGCTCGCTATAGTGATAGCTGTGGGGCTGGCCTTAGCACTTGCCCGGCAGAAATGGGTTGCCAGGGAGTTGAAGAAGGTGCGGCGTCAGGTCGAGCAGAGGATCAGGAGCTATGAGCAGAGGTAAGGCAGCCGGGGCGCAGAAGGGGAATGAGTGAGCTTAGGTGATGGCGCGCAAGATAGAAGCCTTGAGAATAGATTCGATGTCCGCGATTGATGTTTTCTGGCATGGCTGTTTGTACAGGCTAAAAAGAAAGGTAAAATCTCTTCCCCTCTCGATTAACTGTTATGGTATAGTAGCCGCCACATAGCCGACTTCTCGGCACGCCAGCAGGCAGATACATATAATCTTGAACTATCAGCATCCAGGGTTCAGCCGAAGGGAGAAGCAGGGTCCTCCCAAAGGCTGACGGGGCGGGAGGAATCCCTCTCATCCAGACACGTTGAGTCCCTCCCGCCCTTTATGGCTACGCAGCCCCACGCTTGCCAAGTCTCTCGGCTTCATAGTCGATCAGGGATATGCGGTACTCTCTCCGCAGTCGTTCAATCTCAGCCTCCAGTGTGGCTTTCTTGTGCTCAAGGATTCTCTCTGTCGCTTTGTCCTGGCAGTAGCTTGAATCAGACCGCAGAGCGAAAAACACGGCTATATCTCGCGCCTTGTCATTCGTGGGAAGCGGCTTGTCATTCTCTCCCTTCGCAGCTATCACGCTGGCCAGTGCTTCAATCTCAGCCACTTTGATGCGGTCGCGTGTCTCGCTCAACTCTTCACAGGTAGCAGCCAGATCGAGCGCCGCAGCTTCAATCTCTTTTGGATAATCACTGATTTTCATGGTGTGTGCCTTTCTGCACGTGATGAGCAATGCGCGCCCCTGCGTGAAAGATCAATATTCACTGGGTAACATCACGGTCGTAACGCTGCGATCAGATTCCGTAATGATCCACAGCTTGACGCCTCGCGCCGGTCCTGGCCTGCGAAGTCAACTTGCGGTGTCATCAATACAGGCAAGTGAAACCGGGTCGTTTCGAGCCGTGCGGGCAGCCTGTCACATGCTTTCTGCCTACCTATGGCGATGCGTGCGACAGTTGCGCGGGCGATAAGCCACAGGTCCCCTATGCTATCACGCGGCGGGCAGTTGTGGAGAGAGCAGCATAGATGAATGAGGTTAGCGATGAGTAACGCGACACCGTTTCCAATAAACCGCGATTCGACAAGCGATCAATTAAAACCAAAGCTTAATCTGCCAGGGCCTCGGATCTGGAAGCCAAAGCACTTGGCAGAATTCTTCGGGTTTTCAATTCATTGGGTTTATAAGATTACCAAACCCACATCAGAGGACCCGCCACCGCGCTGTCAAGGAATCGGCAGGCTCGCGTGGGATACTGAATCGCAAGCATTCCAGCGATGGATAATCCGACGACTTAGAACGATTGACAATCAAGAGTAAGACAATGTATAGACCCTTGAAAGCAAAACGCGAGCCATCAACCGAAAGGAGTTTCAAGATGGCTCGACGTAAGAGTTACC
>DASTET010000667.1:0-3696 GCA_035709445.1 Blastocatellia bacterium
AAAGAAGAGATTGACCCTGTGCTTGAAGACCGGAGGCAGGCCGTTCGCCAGATACGAAGACTCTGCAAGGAAGCGGTCGCCCGGCGATTGAACGGCGAGCGCGAGGTCGGGCTCTATCTTTCGGGAGGTATCGATTCGTCGGGCGTCGCCGTGTGGCTGCGCGAGGCGGATGTTGGCGTTCGCGCTTTCAGCCTCGACTTTGGCGAGCGCAGCGTCGAAAAGCCGCAGGCCGCAGTCGTGGCTGAAAAGCTCGACATCCCGGTTGAGTTTATCAAGGTCGGAGGCGAAGAGATCGAGGCCCTGCTTATGGAGCTTGTATGGAAGCTCGATCTTCCATTTGGCGACGCCGTGACAGGCCCGCAATATCTTCTCGGGAGGGCGGCGCGAAACGCGGGGCTTTCAGTCATATTCAACGGCGAAGGCGGCGATCAGCTCTTCGGCGGCTGGACCAACAAACCGATGATCTCGGCTGAGATTTACGCCGACCTGTACGGCGAAGAGAGCCGCGAAGAGTTGTACCTTAAATCGTACCACCGTTTTTACGGCCTCGAAGACCAGCTATATACTCCCGATTTTCGCGAGCGCGTAGGAAGCCCCGGCGTGCGTCGTGCGCTGCTCAGGCCGTATCTCGAAAGCGATCGCGCAGGCACGTTTTTAAACCGCATCCGGCTGGCCGACATCGCGCTCAAAGGGTCGCAGAACATATTGCCGCGAGCCGAGCGGATGGGAAATGCCTGGGCGCTCGACGTTCGCGTACCGCTCTTTGACCGCGCGCTGGCCGAGGCATCTTTCAGACTGCCGCCGCAGCTCAAGCTTCACGGCGCCGCCGAGAAATACATACTCAAGCTCGTGCTGCAAAAACATCTCCCGCGCGAGATCGTGTGGCGACGCAAATTCGGCATGAGCGTGCCCATAACCGACTGGGCGCTCGGCCCGCTTCGAGGGGTGATGGAAGAGCTGTTGGGAGATGCCGCGCTCGGGCGGCGCGGGCTGTTTCAAAGCGAGTACGTTGAGCGGCTCCGCGAGGGACAGAATGAGCCTAACGAGACCCGTCGTCGGCGAGTTGGCGAAAGGCTGTGGGCGCTTGCGATGCTCGAAGCGTGGATGAGGATATTCATCGACGGTCGAGGCAGGCGGCCCGGAGGCTCAACGTAATGAAGTGCACTCGATGCGGATACGACAGCAAGTATAAAGAGCGATCCAGCGGGAGATGCCCGCAATGCCGGAAGGAGTTCGCATTCGAGCCGAAAGAGGGCGCGCTGCTGACTGACCCGGCATTCCAGGCCGCTATCGATGCAGTGTCGGCCAAGGGGCAGATAAGATGGGGGGTAGAACATCTCTACTACGAAGTCTGCCGCCGCTACAGGAAAAAAAAGGTTGCTCCGGCAGGTTGCATAGGCGTGTCCGTAGCCATAGTCGTCACAGGTCTCATCTTCGCCTTCGCGGCTTCGAGCGTCTCGGCCGGAATCATCGCCCTCGTTGCGGGAGTGATAGCGGTCATCCTCGTCTTAAAGAGGCAGCAGAAGACCGTGGTACTCGATGATAAGAAGTTCAACGAGATGTGGGACCGATGGGTAAGAGTGCACGGCACGCCGCCCGGCCTCATAGTTCGCCAGGAGCAGCCCGCGCGTCGAAGACCCGCCGAGCCCGACCTGGGCGACTACTCATTCGACCGGGCGGTCATTTGTGATCGTGCGCGGACCGCAGACCTTTTGCTTGCAAACAATTTTCATTTCGAGAACAACTGCGCGGTCCTGGCTATAGGCGGATACCCGCGCGGCCCATTCGAAACCGTCCGCGCGATGCTAAAGCGCAATCCTCGCCTTCAGGTCTTCGTGCTTCACGACGCGAGCGTAGCCGGATGCAAGACGGCCTATCACCTGGTAAATGATCCCGACTGGTTTAAAGGCCACACCGCGAGCATCACCGATGTGGGGCTGAGACCATTTCAGGCAAAGCCATTCGAAGGACTGTTTGTGGCGTCCGGTCGCGATCAGGTCCTGCCGGGCGAAGGGATAACGACAAAGGAAGCAGAGTGGCTTTCGAAGTACACGCTCGAGCTTGCGGCCATCAGGCCGGAGCAGGTTCTCAAAAGATTATTCCGCGCCATCAATCGCAAGGAAGAGATCAGACCTGAAAGCTATATCGCAGCCGGGGCCGCAGCCGGGGCCGCGCCCCTGATCGCTATGGACGAGCAGGAGGAGCAGCTCCGTAAGAAGCGCGAATTAGATTTCGAGATGGATTTCGACCTCGATAGCGATTCCTTCAGCTCGGATGCGAGCGACTCGGACGGCGGCGCGGACAGCTTCGGATAATAGCAGCGGTCAGTGGCCAGTGGTCAGTGGTCAGCTTTGCTTTAAGCAGCGATGCTGATGAGTTCCAGCCGGTACGAACAATGATCTCACGCAACCAGCAATTACTGACCACTGACCACTGGCCACTGGCCACTGATTCTGATTCCTGTTCGATTGATGGGCGCGACATAGAGAGCATAGATGACTGGGCATCAATTCTGCGCTCCGGGAGACTCTCTTCGGTCAACGGCGCGTTTGCGCTGGCGTGGCAAGAGCCGGATGGGGCGGTCGCGCTGGCAAGAGACGCCATAGGTGAGCGCAGCCTCTTTTATTCGCAGGTCGAAGGCCGGCTGGTCTTTGGCTCTACGATCAAGGACGTTCTCGAAACCGGGCTTGTGCCGCGCAAGCTAAACCTCGCGGCGGCTGCGGCCTATCTCGTCTACGCTTACATACCGGGACGCGAAACTCTTGTGGAGGGTATTTGCAAGCTTTTGCCGGGTGAAATCGTCTGTCTGCGCGATGGAGAGATGGAGCGCTCGGCGTTGTGGTCTTTGCCTCCCGAGCCGGGGGCGGAGGACGGGCAGGGTGAAGAGCGGTTATGTTATGAGCTGAGGAGACGGCTTGAGCGGGCCGTGACTCGCCGCCTCCCGCGAGCAGAGCCGGTGGGCGCTTTCCTGTCAGGCGGGCTCGATTCGAGCCTGGTTGTGGCGCTGGCAAGACAGCTTCATACGGACCGGGTCTTTACTTATTCGATCTCGTTCGGCGAGGGCTATGCGAACGAGCTGCCTTTTAGCTCGATGGTGGCCGCGCATTGCCGGACAGAGCATCGCGTGGTCGAGCTTTCGCCCGAAGCGGTGCTCGATCACCTCGACGATACAATAGCGTTGCTGAATGATCCGATTGGCGATCCGCTGACGGTCCCCAACTACTTGCTTTTTCGCGAGGCCGCATCCGAAGTCGGCGTGGTGCTTAACGGAGAGGGCGGCGACCCGTGTTTTGGCGGGCCGAAGAACCTTCCGATGCTGCTCGCCGAGTTGCTTGGCGATGGTGCCACATCTGATCGAGAAGACGCGTACTCGCGCGAGCGAAGCTATCTCCGCGCACATCAGAAATGCTATGACGATTTAAGCGCGATGCTCGCGAATGATGTGCGAGAGGCCATTGCGGGAGAGCGGCTTGAGCGACAGATCACCCCCTATTTTGAAGACCCGCGCTGGCCGGGCTTTGTCACAAAGCTGATGGCGATCAACGTGATATTCAAAGGCGCGCATCACATCCTCCCCAAAGTCGCCTCGCTCAGCGCGGCGGCAGGAGTCGCGGCGCGGTCTCCGCTCTTCGACCGCGAGATTGTGGAGATGGCCTTTCGGATTCCGCCGCAGCTCAAGCTGCGAGGCTCGGTCGA
>DASTET010000668.1:0-7319 GCA_035709445.1 Blastocatellia bacterium
TGTACGACACAGCCGTAGGGACGGTCAAGGGGCCAGGCGAAAAGGCTGGCGAGTTCGTCTTCATTACGACCGACAATGCTCGCACAAGGGTAGGCGAGTTCGTCTATTACTCGACGGAAGCGGCCAGCGCCGACCGGCTCATACTCGGCGTCGTGACCGAGCGCAGGCTTGTGCGGTCGCTGCCGGACAGCTTTCTTGCGGACCCTGCGACGCCGCCCGCTTCGATAGCGGCGATGATAGGGTTGGAAGACGAAGGCTCGGAGCTGTTCGAGATCGTCGTTTCAGTCATAGGCTATTTCGACCGCGAGCTTGATGATTTCGTCAACCCGCGCATACCGCCGATGCCGGGACAGAGGGTCTGTCTTGCGCCCTCAACCATGCTTGCTTCAGTGCTTTCGCCGCGCTCGAAAGGCGAGCAGGGCGCAGCCCATATAGGCAGCCTGCTTACGCGCGAGTCCGGCGAGGTGCCCGTGGTCCTCTCGATCAAGGACGTGGTCTCGACTCACCTTGCAGTGCTCGCCTCGACCGGCGCGGGCAAAAGCTACACGGCGAGCGTGCTTGTTGAAGAACTGATGAAGCCTGAGAACCGGTCCGCCGTGCTCATAGTCGATCCGCATGGGGAATACGATACGCTTCAGGAGATTAAACAGCCGAAGTTTCGAGAGTACTTCACAGCCGACGGCTACGAGCCTGAAGTCAGGATACTGAGACCTGAGAAGGTCAAGGTCAGGTTCGACACGCTCGAATTCGCCGATGTGTGCTACCTCTTGCAAGACCTCTCAGAGAAGATGAAGCACTTTCTCGGAAACGCCTTTCGCAACGTCCGCAACCGGGTCGGGCCTCGCGGCCACTACACGTTTCAGGATTTGATGGACGCCGTCGCGGAGCAACGGTATGGCGATGAAGAGGGCGACCGGGGGGGCGGCAATGCGAGCACTATAGACGCGCTCGAATGGCGGCTCGATAATCGCTTTCGCGGCTATTCGAAGTACCAGATATTCTCCGACAGCGAGCACAATCTGCTCACGGAGCTTTTCAAGCCCGGCCAGTGCACCGTGCTCCAACTCGTAGATGTAGATCAGGCCGAGCAGCAGGTTGTCGTGGGCGCATTGCTTCGCCGCGCAATCATCGCCAGGATGGCCACGCACAAGGGTGAAGTCACAAACGCTAACGATGAGCGTCACCTGCCCTATCCAATCTTTGTGCTGCTCGAAGAAGCGCACCGTTTTGCTCCATCAGGGCAGACGGTCGTCTCTACAAATGTGCTCAAGCAGATACTATCGGAGGGAAGAAAATTCGGGGTCGGCGTGGGGCTCATCACGCAGCGGCCCGGCAAGCTCGATGCGGACGTGCTGTCGCAATGCATGACTCAATTCATCATGCGAATAGTCAATCCGATCGATCAGGACACGATAGCCAGGACCGTCGAGGGCGCGGGCCGCAAGATGCTGGACGAATTGCCCGCGCTCACCAGGGGCCAGTTGATCGTATCGGGCGTGGCGATAAACACCCCCGTTATGTGCCAGGTGCGAAAGCGATTGACCACGCACGGCGGAGAGACTATAGATGCGCCGACCGAATGGGCCAGGTGGTACTCCGACCGCAGCCGCTCGCGCCGCGACGAGCAGGAGGCCGTGCTCGTCAAGCCTGAGCCGGGCTCTCGCGGTCGCATAGGCGGCATCGAGATTTGAAATCAGAAGTCAGAAGCCAGAAGCCAGAAGCCAGAATCTCTCGCATAGCATCTCGATTAAAGCGGAGTGATTACAAGCAGCAACAGCCTCGACCCTCTTCTGACTTCTGGCTTCTGGCTTCTGGCTTCTTAGCCTTTGAAAGATTTGACGAAATCGATAAAGCTCTGGTCCCAGCGGGCAATGGTCTTTTGCGGGCCGACCAGCTTCACAAAGTACGGGCCTTTCGAGGTCTCTATGACCGCCGCGCGCATGCGATAGTTGGGCTTGTCGTGGCGCGCGCCTTCGCCGGGCGTCATCTCCGCCGTGAACCTTCCGCTCACGTCGAGCAAGGTGACGTTCATCCCGTTGACGGTCATGTTTTCGGTCTTCGCTCTTTCGCTCGACGGTCGCCCGTCGGGCTGCTCCATCTGGCCCATCCATCGCTCAAGGTTCGCCTGGACCGAGCCGCCCTGGCCCGGCCCGAAATAGAATACGATAAGCGAAGCATCTTCGGGGTCTCCTTCGGCCCTGGGCAGCCGGTACTGGGCCGCGCGCATGCTCGAAGTGGGCTGTTCGGTCACCCATCCTTCAGGGGCCTTAAACTGCACCGAGCCAGACGCTGCGCCCCCGGATTGCATGGGCGCGGCGGGCTGAGATGCCGCAGGCTGGCTCGGCGCGGATTCATTCTTTACCACAGTAGGCGGCGTCCCTACGCATGCTGTGGCCATGGCGGCGAGTAAGAATATAAGATTTGCTCTGATGATGAATCGAAACATTATTCATACCCTCTCAAAATAGGTTCTGCTCAGCGCATGCGCGCAAGCTCGGTCTCGGCGGCGATGAATCCGAAAGCGGGCCAGTAGCGGGTTGCGACCACCTTCTCGAAATACTCGCGCGCGCGGTCGCGGCCCCCGTTGTAGAGGTGCCAGTTGCCTATCCCGTAACCCACGGTTGCCACCTCAAGGTCGGTCATCTTGTCGTTGATCAGCTCGGATTCTTTCTTCAGTCCCTTATAAAGCAGCAGCCGGTCGAAATAGGAGCGGTTCTCTTCGACCTTCATGTCGGGCGTGATCCTTTCGAGCACGCGGTTGGCTTCCGCCGTCTTGTTCATCCGGCGATAGGTCATATAGAGCCAGTCCGAGACCGCTATCACTGAGTCGTCATTTGCGGCGACGGCGCGGCATTTCTCATAGGCGGCGGCGGCCCGCTCGAATTCGCCCCTGAGATAATGGGCCAGCCCCAGGTGATACCATATATCAAAGCTCTTATCGTCGAGCTTCGCGCCTCGTTCGAGATCGGCCACCGCTTTATCGAACTGGCGAATAGATATGTAGCGGTGGCCGCGATGGCGATAGAGCAGCGGATTGTTCGGGGCCAGCTCAAGCCCGCGCGAGTAGGTCGCTATGGCATCCCGGTAACGCCAGATGCGCGCCTGCTCTATGCCGAGCGCGATATGGAGGTCGACGTTTCGAGGGTCGGCGGCAAGCTTCTTTTCAGCTTCGGCGACCTGCCCCTTCTCGTCGGGCTGAGCATAAAACTTTGCCCCTGACGGCGAGACCGCTTCGGGCGTGCCCGTTTCTTGCGCGAGCGCGCAGACTGCAACCGCAATCGATAAGGCGACTGTGGAGAATGTACGATTGATCATTGTAGCCCTCATTCATGCTGCGTCTGAATTGCGTCAACTGAAGCGACCGTAATGTTACTAGGCGCGGCCCGCCAATGCAAAGATTCGGAGACGTGGTGAGGTAGGGCATACGACGGCGATCAGGATATTCCTTTGAATATTCTGACTTCTGACTTCTGGCTCCTGGCTTCTGATGTTTGACAAAGCGGGGGCGAGTTTTATAATGTGGCCGCCACATCGCGTTTCACCTTCAAAGAGAGAGGAAAAAGCCTTGAAAAAATCAGAACCCAGACGAGGCGCTTTAAAGAGCACGCGGCGCGAGTTCACAAGGGCTATCGCCGCACTCGCCGCCACGCCGCTTATACCCGGCAAACGGGCGGACGGCGCGACCGAAGCCCTTCTCCCGCAGACGCCTGTCGCAGACCAGCCGTCCTTTACGGCGCTGTCGCTCGGCGAGATCGTGCGGGCGCGGTACGAAAAGTTTCTCACGCCCGAACAGATCAACGAGATAAAACGCAGCATAGACCGCAGCCTTCGCTCCGCCGACCGGCTCAAAGAGTTCGAGCTTAAAAACGGCGACGAGCCCGCATTCGCTTTCAGCGCCGATCTGCCGAAGACCGTCGCTGACCCCGTCAAAGAACGCGACCGCGAGCGCAACAGAAACAGACAGTGACCGCGCGCGTAAGCCTTGTGGAAAGAGCTATGCAAAAAAATATCACTGAAGAGACCTTCTACATGTCGGTACGCGAGCTGGCCGCATTGATACGCTCGCGGCGGATGTCTCCGGTCGCGCTCGCCGAAGCATATATCGAGCGCCTCGAAAGACTCGGCCCGCAGCTCGGCGCGGTCGTCACCGTGACGCGCGAGGTTGCGATGAAAGAGGCGGCGCAGGCCGAGCGCGAGATAAAGGCGGGACGTTACAGAGGCCCGCTTCACGGCATCCCCTACGGGGTGAAAGACCTCGTAGCCACCGAAAAGATTCCCACGACCTGGGGCGCCGAGCCTTACAGGAACCAGGTCTTCGATTACGACGCGACGATTGTCAAGCTGCTGCGCGCGGCGGGCGCGGTGATGATAGCGAAGCTCGCTATGGTGGAGCTTGCGGGCGGGTTCGGCTATAACAACGCCGACGCGTCGTTTACGGGGCCGGGACTTACGCCCTGGAACAAAGCCTACTGGTCGGGCGGGTCGTCATCGGGTCCGGGTTCGGCGACTGCGGCTGCGCTTGTAGCCTTTTCGATAGGGTCGGAGACCTCAGGCTCGATCATCACGCCCTCGGCCTTTTGCGGCGTGTCGGGGCTTCGCCCGACCTACGGGCGCGTGAGCCGACACGGGGCGATGGCGCTATCGTGGACGCTCGATAAGCTAGGACCGATGTGCCGCACGGCTGACGATTGCGGGCTGGTGCTTGCGGCAATCGCGGGCCAGGACCCGCTCGACCCGACTACCGTCGCGATGCCTTTCTCTCACCCTGATCGCGCGCCATCGAGGCTTGTCAAAGAGCGGGGCAAGCGATGGCGCATAGGCATCATCAGAGGCTCGGTCGACCGCGCGCAGCCGGAAGTGAAGAAGAACTTCGAGGAATCGATCAAGGTGCTCAGCCGGTTTGCCGAGGTCGTAGACAACGTCGTCTTCCCGAATATGCCTTTCGGCCCCGTGGTCGGGACGATAGTCAGCGCCGAAGGCGCGTCCGCTTTTCGCAGCCTGATCGAGAGCGGAGAGGCGACAAAGCTGCGCGCCGTAAACGACCGATGGGGCGGGTACGCGCGCGCGATGGTGCTCGCGATAGATTATCTTCAGGCGATGCGGGTGCGGGGACTTATGAAGCGCGAGATGGACGACACGTACTCGAAGTTCGACGCGCTCGTATCGCCTTCGCGCGACACGGTCTCCTATCCGATAGGAGTCGATTTCGATAAAGCCTATCCCGGAATAGGCGGCGGGCCTCCGGTCATACCTGCTGGCAACGCCGTCGGGCAGCCCGCCATCTCGGTCCCGAACGGGTTCGGGGCGGATAATCTTCCGACGGGCATTCAATTCACCGGTCGCGTCTGGAGCGAAGCGCGGCTTCTTGCAATCGCAAACGCATACCAGCAGGCGACCGACTGGCACAGGAGACGCCCGCAGATTTAGTCTGGCTGCGTCTGAGTGACTTGAAATACTTCGGCGTACATCTGGGCCAGCTTGTCTTTTACCGAAGGGTCTGCCTGCGCAAGGTTGGTAGTTATCTCATCTCGCCGCGCGAGCAACGGCTGGAGCGTCTGCTTGAGCGCGTCGTCTGTGGAAGTGTTTATCGTCTCCGCGAGCAGGTTGAAGAACTCGCTTGAGAAAGCTGCGGCGTTGGCATAATTGTTTCGATTCGCTTCGTAGCTTGCCATCCCTATCCGCCCGCGCAGGTCGGCGAGTTTCAAGCGGCGCTCAAGCCGGGCCTTCTCCTCTTCGGCGTTGCGAGCGCTCACACAGGACGGCACATACCCGATCAGAAAAGCCGCTATCAACGCGCCTGCGGCTATAACGATCTTTTTGACAGGTTCCTGGGGCTGCTCTTTTGATACGGCTTTCGGTTTTTCCATCTGCCTTTATCTCTTCACTGTATGACAAGCTCGTAGCTGCATATGCCTATCTTTTCGCCCGGTCTGACATCGGCGCTCTCGTTGACGAGGACTTCTCGACCGCCTTCGAGCGTGATCGGGTTGGCGCCGTGACAGGTGAGAGTAAAGCTCCCATCGTTGTTGCGCGTGATGGTAGCGTGCTTGCGGCTCACTTCGAGATCGCCTTCAAGTCTGAGGTCCACGCTGACCTGGCGCGCGCCTCTTCCGACCGATATCTCGTCCTTGTAGAAGGGGCGGATATCGGGGGGCGCGGTATCGGCTTTCGGAACAAGGCGGCTCACCGCTATAGAGAAGATCGGCGCAGAGGGTTTTCGCGGGCGCACTATCGTGGCTTCATCCTCGCGTTCTTCGGCCACGGTCGCCATCGGGGGCGGAGTCGATTCGGCCCGCTTGCGAGGTCTCACCATCGTCTTTTGCGCTTCGGTGTCCCAGACGTGCTGGACTCGAAAGCGGCCACGCTCAAGCCCCGGGTCGACGCGAAGCTCTATGGTGAGCGTCCTGGTCTGAAACTCGTTCTCACCAGCAAGCTCTTTCGCGCGTTCCGAGAGCACATGATAGAGCCCGCGCTCCAGCCCCTCGCGCTTCTCGCCCTGCCACTCGGCGTCGTCTTCGGGGTTGAGAAAGACTATGTACTCGCGCGGCACGTAGGTAGGCCCGCCGGGCGGGGTGAACATCTCGCGCTGCATGGACTGTTCCACCTCGCGAGCGACCGAGACCAGAAAATCGTCCCACTTCGAGCGAGGTCGCGGCTGTCCCTGCTCGTCCAGGTCCTCTTCGCCGTCTATCCACTTCCGCAAGTTCTCGAACCAGCTCTGAATCTTCATATCTCAAATCTCAAATCATTCGATCTTTATAAACCGGCTATCGACCCATCCGGCGTCGGGCGTATTTTCGGGCGGATCGCCTGCCCATTGCAACACTTTTATCCTCGCCCACCGGCCCCGGTATTCGAAAACCCTCACCCGCGTGTCCAGGGGCAGCACGGCGAGCACGTCGCCGCCCGGCTCGCTGCGCATGTTCAGGTTAGGCGCGCCCGCAACAGTGCCGAGTTGAGTCCTTATCCCGGCGCAGTAATGATATGTGGAGACCGCAAGCCCTATGAAGGACGCGATCAGGAAGACTATAAAGACCCGGCGAAGCCATTCGGAATTGACGACCGCGCGCATGTTGTCGAAAGCGGTACGCTCGATCTCCTGCCGCTCTCTGAGCCTCTTTGTGCGCATCTCTGCTCTGGCCTTGTCGCTAGCAATGATCTGATCTTGCGCCCCTACCATTTCGGGCGCGGTCTTGCGCGGGGCCGGCCCCGGAGAGGGTTGCGCCGCAGAGGCGGACTCTTGTTTCCCATTCTGCGCGACAGGCGGCAGCTCTACGACGATACGCGCCTTTTGCGGGCGCGTATCGTAGCGCGCGTTC
>DASTET010000669.1:0-11433 GCA_035709445.1 Blastocatellia bacterium
GAAGGGTGCTGGCGCTCAATCATGAGATGATCGGGGGCCTTGAGGTCATCGTCGTCGATGATCGCAGCACGGACGGGACATGGGAGAGGCTGGAGCGGATCGCCGCTGAAGACGACCGCATAATACTGTTGCGCCACGAACGGAATATGGGGAAGGGCGCGGCGATTCGGACCGCGATCTCGCATGCGACCGGCGACATAACGATAATCCACGACGGCGATCTCGAATATAACCCGGCGGACATCCCGTCTCTGCTCGTGCCGTTTGCAAAGGAAGGGGCGGATGCCGTATTCGGCTCGCGTTATCTCTCGGCGCAGTATCGTCGCGCGCTTATGCAGCGCCACACGATGATAAACAAGTTTCTGACCTTCCTCTCCAACTGGTTTACCGACCTCAGCCTTACGGATGTCGAGACCTGTTACAAGGCCATCAATACGATCCTGCTCAAATCGATTCCGATCAGGAGCAACGATTTTCGATTTGAAGTGGAGATCGTCTTCAAGCTGGCGAAAAGGCGGGCGCGAATATTCGAAGTCCCCATACGCTACCTGCCGCGAACGCAGGAGGAAGGGAAGAAGATCAAGGGGAAGGACGGGCTGCTGGCGCTGCTGGCGATACTGCGATTCTGGCTCGTCGACGACCTCTACAGAGAGGACCAGTACGGATCACATATACTCGTCGAGCTGGAACGCGCCCGGCGATTCAATCTATGGCTGGGCGAGAAGCTGCGGCCTTATCTCGGCGACCGCGTCCTTGAGATAGGCGCGGGAATCGGAAACCTGACAAACCAGTTTATCCCGCGCGATCTTTATGTGGCCTCCGATATCAATCCGCATTACCTGCAATACCTGCGCTCGTACTCTTTCGGTAAGCCTTACCTGCGCGTGTTGAAGATAGACGCAGGCAATGCGGATGACTTTCGGGGGCTGGAAGGCCAGTTCGACACGGCGCTCATGATAAACGTGCTCGAACATGTGCCGGATGAGCGGGAGGCGCTTTTGAACCTGCGGTCCGCGCTCGAGCCGGGCGGGCGGGCCGTCGTTCTCGTTCCCCAGCACCCCTGGCTTTACGGCATGCTCGACAAGGCGCTTGAGCACAGGGAGAGGTACACGGCAGCGGGTCTGGTGCGGGCGCTTGAAGGAACGGGGTTCCGGGTCGAAAAGGTATTCGATTTCAACCGATTTTCAGTCCCCGGCTGGTGGCTGAACGGTCGCGTGCTCGGTCGAAAGAGGTTCTCCCGCATACAGTTGAAGATCCTCGATACTTTAATGCCGGCCCTCAAGCATATCGACCGTGTCATCCCCTGGAAAGGGCTCAGCGTGATCGCCATAGGGGTTAAAGAATAAAGGATCATTCTCCATTTTCCATCATTTTCCGGAATGAGGTTACGGATGATCGAACTCAAATGGAAAATGGAAAATGCCCCGTCCCATTCTCTGTCGGTTTGCCTTAGATGAATGATGCGCCCGTCGCAGATCACGCATTATCCCGCCTCGTCCTTCTCCTTTACCTCGCATCCTTAGCCCTGCTCTCCTGGGGCTGGTTTCCTCCGTTTCCGCTCTCCGAGCATAACGCGCAGTTGGGCGACGCTGTGTTCGCCGCGACTGCTGTTCTCTGGGCCATAGACAGGTGGCGCGAGGGCAGGCGGCCCCGGCTCGACTCGGCGCAAGCGTCCACGGGTCTCTATTTCGCTGCTGCCGCGCTCTCGCTTATTTTTGCGTCACCCGATAAATGGTCCGGCACGCTGAAGCTTCTGGGAGTGGCAGAGCTCGGCCTTCTTGCGGTAATCACATCCGACATCGCATCGCGTTCGGCAGTCCGAGAGGCGATAGCGCGGGTGGTTGCGGTCAATTCTATCGTCGTGTGCCTTGCGGCGGTCTGCGGCCTGTTATTGTTTTATGCCGGCATACGGACGCGGCTCGTGGGGACATACGGCGATCTTATAGCTTCGCCGTGGTATGCGCGGGCGCAGGCGGGTTTGATTCATCCGAACCTGCTTGCGAGTTACTGCATCTTTGCAGCATCGGCGATAGCCCACTCCGGCAGAGGGCTTTCGGTGAGGCTTCGCCGGGCCGCTAAGGCGGCGCTCTGGATAACAGTCGCGCTCACCTTCTCGCGCGCCATGCTCGGATTTATGCTCGCGGCTTTGATCCGCAACGCCGATACTCGCCGTCGCCGCGTTGCTGCCTTCGCCTGCGCCATAGTCTTTGCGTTGGTAATAGTTTCTCTCTCGATCTGGAACCTCTCTCTCGACCCTGCCGACCCGCTAAGTGCGCGCTTCGATGAAAGCGCGGCCACAAGCCGCTGGCAAACTGTGACGACATCGCTTCGCACGCTTGTGGCAAACCCTCTCTTTGGCAGCGGGCTGGCCACAAGCCCGGGCCGGTATCGCAGTATACCTTTCGACGCGCACCTGACCCCGCTCAATATTGCTGCGACGATGGGCTTGCCCGCGCTTGTGGCTTTCACCTCGATTTTTGTCATACTCTGGCGGGGGCGCGACCGCGCCGTTGATCTGGCGATATGGAGCGGCTTTGCCGGGCTGGCGCTCGACGCGCTCGCAAGCGACATAGAAGACTTCCGTCACCTCTGGGTGATGATAGGGCTTGCCGCCGCAGCTCAAGCCTCGCGCCGAAGACCTGCGAGCTGAGCCGCAAACCTCGCAGTCCTCACCACGCAATCGCCGAGCTGAAACGGGAGCCTCGGCCATTCATTGAACGGGCCGTTTACGTCGACCGTCGCCTCGATGGGGTTGGGCCAGCGCAGCCGTATTGCCGCCGCAAGACCCGCCGGGTGGCGAAGGTAATGCGCCATCGGGGTCCGTATGCCGTGCGGCTTCTGCCGGCTGCTCCACAGCTTGAGGACGGACGGGACGATCCATCTCGGCAGACTCTTCGCCCTGCGAGCGACAGGCGTGTCATCGACATTGACGCCCAGCAGCCGGTGCGCAAGCCCTATCGAACAGGCTATCCAGTCTGCCCGCCGTTTATCATTCCCGATACAGATGTCCCACTCAAAACGGTCGGGCCGCGATTCGAAAGCGACGGCGATATCGATAAGCCATACGGGACGCATCGCCCCGTGCCTGAGCGTGTGAAGGCATAAGACTCGGAGATGGTCTTCCGGACAGAGCACGCGGGCCTCGACCTCTCCGATCTTTACGACCTCCGAGCGGGCGAATAACTCGTCGGCGCGGCGGTTGTCCAGCTTTTCAAAGCCCCGATGAAGGTCAATGGGAAAGCTCCTGCCTTCCGCGCTTCGCTTCACCTCGACCGCAGCTTCATATTGTTTTGGGGGTATGCACAGGTCTATGTCGCCATAGAGGCGCAGCCCCAGCTCCGGATATAGCCGCGCGATGGCACCTCCCTTTACGAGAACAGGGTCTATCCCGTTCGAGCGATAGAGCGCAAGTACCTTTTTGAGATTGATCTCGTGGATTATCGCCTGGATCGTGTGATACCTGTAGGCTTCAAGCAGCGGCTGCGCCTGAGGAGCATCTCGCAGGCTGGAATTTTTTACTCGCCACCAGGCAAGCGGCCCCGCGCCGGATGCGTTTAGCAGAGGGACTATCGAAGCAAGCTCATCAAGAGAGACTCCCGGCGGATCGGGCGAGAGTCGCCACGCGCCGGTGAGCAGATTCGCTATGAGACGACCTGGGGGATGACTTTGGAGAACATCGGACATGCGAACAGGGGCTGTTCTTCGTTCAGGCCGAAGCTTTATCGCCCATCACACGGCTTACGTGCATAAGCCATTGGGGGCGCCACTGCATATGCCTGAACAGCACTGAGCATTATCCGTGCACGCTTCGCCAGTTCCAAGGCAGGTGCCGACGGCCAGCGCGGTCGGCGCTACGATTGAAAGCACAAGTGGGACGGCGGCGGCGATCCCGATTCTTCTGACAGCGTCGCGGCGCGACAGCCTCGGTTTTTCCGATGGCCTGCTGATACGCCCCTGTAACAGACGGGCCTTGTCGAGCTGGTCCAGCGCCAGCCATACCACATCCTCGTCGACCAGCAGCCCGGATTCGGCCTGGACCGCTTCGATCATGTCAGTGACGGTCGCCCGCCCGTCGCATTGGCTCCATACCAGCATCGCCGTTTGATTCAGACAATGCGCCTTGTGTCTTTCGAGGTCATAAACCAGAACTTCACCCGGCAGCTCTTTTACCACGAGCCCGTCTTTGCGGGCCTGAGGGACCGGCTGTTCCACTCTCTTCGCCATATAAGCTCCTAAGTATTAAAGCGGCTTTCGATGACGCCTTCCCGGGGGCCGCTCACGTGCAGTGGTTGTACAACGTAAAGCCCCAAATGTCAATACATAAGAAGTCAGAAGCCAGAATTCAGAAGCCAGAATCTCTAGCGTAGTCTCTTGATCACTGCCGAGTGAATATAATCAGAATCAGCCTCGATCACCTTCTGGCTTCTGGCTTCTGGCTTCTGGCTTCCAATCTCTCCAAGTAGCGAATCTACCATACTGCCAGCTTCGCCTCGCACGCCTTTGATGACCGGGGCGCGAGATACGACCTCTTGCAGCGCGGCGAGCGCCTCTTCAGGCTGGCGGCGAATCGAAACCGTGTTATTAAGCAGCGCGAGCGCGCCCTGCCCCGCCGACAGGTGACGCGGTCTCCAGCGCGAACCCGCTCTGTACTCGCTCAATACAACCAGCCCTACCGGCAGCGGCCTGACCCCGGCCACACCGCCTAGCCTCTCCACTTCGTACCTCGTCTGCCGGACCGTCCCGTTCTCTCGAACCGCAAGCGGTCTGGCATATGGATGCACGCGGCCCCGCGAGTCAAAGACCGCATACTCGTCCGAGTAATAGGTCGCCCCGGCGCGCACAAGCTCGGCCACAAGCGTCGTCTTGCCAGTGAAGCTGCGCCCGGGAATGACTATGGCCTTCCCCTGCCACCCGACGACTCCCGCATGCACAAAGACGCGACGATGCGCCATCTCCGCGACGTAGCGTTGCAGGTCCGATTCGAGCGATTCGAGCACGTCTTCAATCTCTCTTGACCGGGCGATCCTCTCGGCATCTCTGAAAAGGATGCTGAAGCGGCGCATGCCTGCGCGCCTGCCCGGACCTCCTGCTATGAGCGAATACAAACGGTCGACGACTCTCTTATCGGTCTGCTTCCATCCCGGCGGAAGATATTCCTTGACCTGATCGAGCGCCCGCCGGTCGTCCGACCGCACGCCTACCCGCACACCATAGGAGACGAATGAAATGCCTGCCGCCCAGCCCAGGCGGTCTACTTTCTGCTGTCAGGTCGATGTCTGCTTCAGATGAGTCAGAACCCTGTCCGTCACCTCGCATCCCTCCCGCTAACCGAAGAAGCCGATCGCACAAAACAATAGGAGCCCCTTTTACGGAGGCTCCTGAAATTCCAGCGAAGGAATAATAGTTTATGAGCTTCGATTCAAGCAATCCAAAAATGGGTTACTTGATCGTTGTCGTAGGATCGCCGAAGAGTATCCAGCTTCGACGAACATTGTTGTCAGCGACCACGGACTTGGCCCGAAGGGTCGCATCGCCTATGGTTGAGACACCCTTTGTGAATAACTGGCGGACTATTTCGCGATTCATCGCCGCCTGATTGCGCGGCCCCGTAAGCGCCGACGACGCCCAGACTGCAACCGCTCCGCCGTTGCTCTTTATCAAGGCTTCCGCGAGGCTGTCGCCCGTCGGGTTCTGGAAGAGTCCGTTCAGGCAAGTCATCGAGACGAACAACGTCAGGTTCTTGTTGCTCAGCGTCGCCGCGTCATTTGCGTGCAGGATGTTGCCTTTCCAGTTCGTCAGCGTCCCGTGCCCGACATAGCTGACTACCTTGGGCCCGTTGTTGATGCCTTCTATCAGCTTCGCCCTGGCTATCGCGTCTCCAAGCTGCCCGCGATATATCTCATCAACTCTTTCGTTTGTAGGAATCAGCGACTTTACGTCAGCAGTCGCGTCCTCGAAATCGAACAGACCGTCGTGGACGTCGCTTACCAGCAGCGCTCCCTGTGTGCGCCCGTTCCGCTCGTAGGCGATTATCTTCGAGACCATTAGCGACATCTCCGCAGGGGTCTTGGCCGGGATTCTACCGATAGCGATGTCAGCCAGAGCATCCCCATCAAAATCCACATACCAGTCGTCGCTGGCCGTCTCCATCGTCTCCGTCTCGACTAGCTTTATCGGCACTACATCTCCGCTCCCTCCTCCTACATTGTCCCTCGGATCATACGTCCCGTCCCCTCCCAACACCACATACCTCGGCGCCTTCTTCCAGCTCTGCGTAAACTGCAGAAACTCCCTTATCGCAAAGGGGGTCTTCTGCCCGAAGGAGAACTCGTCATAGATGTCCTCGACATCCACCATCATCACCGTCATCCCTCTCGACTGACGATAGCTCCTCAACGGTGCAAGGCTCCCCGCCAGATCACTCCTCGTGATCATCACAATATTGGCCCCGTTCGATGTCGAGCGCAGGTTCGACGGGTTGTTGAAGTGGATCGAATCAACCTGCCGGAGCTGTGAGTCGGCCACTGCAAACAATCTGCGGTCAGACTTCGCGCTTATCGTGGCCGAGAGTGTGAAGCCGCCCGCCGCGTCAGGGCTGAGGGTCGAGGCTAGCAGCGAGACCTGATCCGGGTCCGTAACATCGAAGAGCCTCACTGCCGGTGATGAAAATCCAGAGATCGAGACCGACTGGCCTGGCGAGGCAGGCAGGAACAGCGAGTCGGAGTCAGCCTTCAAGAGGTGGCTGTAGGAGATGCGGATGAACTCGACGAGGCTTACATCCGTAGAGCCAGCCTGACGCGAGAGCTGGATGGTGTTAGTGCCTTCGAGCAGAAGCGAGTGAGGGATAGAAAGCGAGAGCAGCCCCTTCTCTCTATCGGCAAACGAGATGGAGCCGAGGCTCTGGCCGTTAAGGGAGACGGCCACGAGATGAGGCGAGAGCGTAAGGCCCTGAAGCGCTATCTCTATGAGAGCGTCTGTGGTGGAGGAGAAGTCAATGTTGGATAGCAACAGGGTCTGGTTGAGAGGCGAGGAGGCAACAGGAGAGCCGAAGAAGTTGTCGTCCTCGCCGTTTAGAAGCGAGGAGAAGAAGAAGCTCTTGTCGCGGCGCTCTACGGAGAAAGAGAAGGAGGAGGCCGAAGAGGTGAGCTTCTTGGGGTTGGATTTAGGCGAGGAGGCGCCCTTAGGAGAGGAGGAAGAAGAAGAGGGCGGAGCGATCCTCAGCCCAGGCAGAGAGCCGGAGATGAGGAAGTAAGAACGAGCCGAAGAGAACTGAGAGTTGAGGCCTACGGCGAAGAACTCGATGAAGTCCTCAGGGTCGAAGGAAGAGTCGGCTTCGCCCGAGACGATGAAGGGGATCTGTTGGCCGTCAACGAAGAGCTGAAGCAGCCGAGGGTTGACGGAAGGCTGAAGGCCAGCGGCGAGGAGTTGAGGCTGAGATAAGCGGTAAAGGCCCGGGTGTTTGACCGATAATTTGAGGCCGGGCGAAGAGGCTATGGAAGAGGAGAGAGCGAGGAGGCTCTTTGACATCGAAGGCATCGCCGCAGTTATCTCTACGGGGGCCGAGCCGTCCTGATAGTTAGTGCCCGTGAAATCGGCTACGCTGCTGAGCAGCGGAGAGTTCTTGGCAGGGGAGCCCTCCGGGAGCGAGTTTGAGAGTTCCAGCGCGAACGGCCCGTGAAGAGTGGTCGTGCCGCTCAGGTCTATGTCTTCGATCCAGTACTGCACATCGCGGGCCTTGCGAGGAAGAGAGTCTGTCCAGGTGTAGGACATCCCGGCTTCGAGAGCGATTCCCGGAGCGGTGATGAAAGCCGAACCGGCGACCAGGTCAGGCGTGATGAGCGTGCGAGTCCTGCCGTCATCTCGATAGATGTTGAACCCGAGGTTGTCGGCCTCGTAACCGGTCTCCCATTTGATCTCGACTCGCCCGTCTTTGAACCGTGTGGCCGTGAATGTGCTCAGCCGCGCTACGGTCGGCGCCTGAGGACATTCCGGGCCGCAAACGTTGACGAGGAACTCATTGGGTCCCGGCTTCAATCCTGACGTAAGCGGCGCGACAGACAGGTCCGTGCGGTTGAGAGTGAAGCAGAAGCGCTTCGGTACGTTCGGGATCAGGTCGCCCGGCATGTCGAATTTTACACCGAAGACGCCAGTCGTCGGGTCCTCTCCGAATTCGATAGCGGTGGTCGGAGTTCCGTTAATAGTCGCGGAAACAAAATTGGCAGCCGTCAGCTCATCGCACACTCCGAATGTGATGTGGCTCAGCGCATTTCCTTGCCCGGTCCAGGTTACGTCGTAGCACCAGGTCGAGTTTCCGCCGGAGCAGGTGACGCCGACGAAAGTGACCTTGAACCGCCCGTCCGAGGTCGTTGCCATAGTTTGCGTGCACCCTGACGCGTTGGGGCACTGCGCCTGCGCAGTTGTGGAGAGACCGCCGAGGCTGACCAGACCTATAAAAGCTATAAGTGCAATCGTTCGGAGGCCCACCCGCAATAATGTCGGAATAAACCGAGAGGTTCTTTCGTTGTAAGGGATCTTTCTTGCGAAGCTCATAATCTTAACTCCTTCGAAGCCTTGTATTCGATGCTGGCTTTTTCTCATTGGGTAAATCTTTCGCGACTGACTGCATCGCTTTCATCCAATCTAGTGAAAGGAAAAACAGCTCGCCTTTTCCAGATAAGAAATTGCAAAATACTGCCCTGAAAGGGTTACAAGTCGGCTCATAGTAAGTAAATATGCTGCCCCAGTCAAGCGCTTTCGACGGCCACAGAAACCGTGATTAAAGTCAAAGTGACGGCCATCACTCTGCAAGCCTCTGCCTTCAGCAGCCTCTTTTAATTTCCGTCGAGCCTCACTGTATTACCCGGCGCACAATTTGTGGCGTTAAGAAACGTCTCGTTGTGCCGTATTTTGGCGATACCATTCCCTGTTTACGTATAAACCGTCACCTGCGGCCTCACGCTCATTCTTTAAAACAGCGTCTTGTCATCACCCGAATAAGGCATATCTCCACGCTTTCTTTATCGGAACTCGCCTCAGCGCAGCAGACGGTTTGTTGAGCGGTACGGGTGTTGCTTCGACTGGGAGAGTATTTCCATGTCTGTCAGCCCCGATAGATGAACAATCATCGATAGAGATCGCTCTCATCAGCCAGTGCCCCTCCCAGGCAAATCCGAATAGTGCGCCCGACGCCCATGGGGAGGACTTCGAATGAGATCGAGAACGATAAATAAGAGCATGAAGAGCGTGTTGAGTATTCTTACTTTTATACTCCTGACAGCGATGATGCCGAGCCTGCGAGCCGACATCTCTACGGTTATCGATGATCCGGGACAGCCGCCGAGGCTTCCTGAGATGCACGTTCCCGGCAGAGTTCTTGTCAAGTTTCATCAGAAGGTGGGAAAAAGCCGCGCTCGCAACGTCATCACCTCAATGGGCGGCATCTCCGGCGAAGAGATCAGGGGGACGGGCGTGCACGTAGTAGAGCTGCCAGAGGGATTGAATGAAGAGTTCTTCCTGGACGTCTACAGGTCACAGCCTGAAGTCGAGTTCGCCGAGCTGGACCTTGTTCTTCCTCCCGACGAAATGGTTCCTGATGATCCGACCTATCCGAGCGAATGGCATCTCCCGAAGATCGCGTCTCCGTCGGCCTGGAGCATGACCACGGGCAACAGCAACATCGTGATCGCCATACTCGATACTGGCATCGACCTTTCGCACCCCGACCTGGCCGGAAAACTGGTGCCGGGCTGGAACATCTGGGATAACAACCCCGATACCTCCGATGTCTACGGGCACGGGACGGCCGTTGCGGGAACGGCGGCAGCTTCCAGCAACAACACGCAGGGTGTGGCCTCGGTCGCCTGGGGGTGCCAGATCATGCCTGTCCGAATCAGCGATCTGAACGGCTTTGGGTATGCCTCGACCGTAGCCATGGGGTTGAACTGGGCAGCCGATCACGGCGCTCGCGTAGCCAACGTGAGCTACAAATTCTCAAACAGCTTGACGGTGCGTAACGCCGCCCAGAACTTCCAGAATCGCGGCGGTGTGGTGGTGATGTCGGCGGGGAATGACGGCGCGTTCGATTCCTCTGCGGATAACCCTTACGTGCTGACCGTGAGCGGGACTACTGTGGCCGACGTGATAATCTCGTGGTCGAACCGGGGTAATAACATAGACCTGGCGGCGCCGGGCGCGGGTATCTGGACGACGAACCGTGGGGGCGGCTACGGGTCCTGGAACGGGACTTCGTTCTCATCGCCCATAGTGGCGGGCGTGGCCGGGCTTGTGCTCTCGGTAAACCCTGGCCTGAGCGGAAGCCAGGCGCAGGAGATCCTAAAGCGATCGGCTGATGATCTCGGATCGGCCGGATGGGATTCCAGCTACGGCTGGGGCAGAGTCAACGCAGCAAATGCCGTCACACTGGCGGGCGGCTCTGTTACTCCTCCTCCTCCTCCTCCCATCGAAGATACGACCGCCCCGGTGGTCAACATAACCTCACCGTCGGATGGAAGCAGGGTGGCGGCCAAGGTCAACGTCAGGGTAAACGCATCGGATGATACGGGAGTGACCCGCGTAGAGTTCTACGTCGACGGCCGGCTGGTAGCCAGATCGACGTCGAGCCCGTTCACTTTCGGGTGGGATACGCGCAAGCTGTCGAAGGGCGCGCACTCGATCCATTGCAGAGCATACGACGCGGCGGGCAATGTCGGCGCCTCGCCGTCGGTCACCGTCTTTAGGTAGTCTTCAATCTTGCGAGCAAAAAGGGCCGCCGGTCTTCAAACGGGCGGCCCCGATCTCTTTTGCGGCGCGTTTACCTGATTCTGGTTGCCGGATCTCCAAAAAGAATCCATGTGCGGCGAATGTTTCTGTCGCTTATGACCGCCTTCGCACTTCTTGTGACCTCGCCTATGGTCGTCGCTCCCGCGCCGAAAACCTGACGCATCGCCTCGCGGTTCATCGCCGCCTGCTCGCGCGGCCCCGTAAGCGCCGACGACGCCCAGACTGCAACCGCTCCGCCGTTGCTCTTTATCAGGGCTTCCGCGAGGCTGTCGCCCGTCGGGTTATGAAAAAGCCCGTTGAGGCAGGTCATCATCAGAAACAGCGAAAGGCTCCTTTTATTGTTCAGGCTCGGCTGGTCAGATGCGGTCAACACTCCCCCTCTCCATCCGCTCAGCGTCCCATGCCCGAAGTAGCTCACCACCGTCTGCCCGGCATTAAGGGCCTCGATCAAGCTCGCCTTTGCTGCCGCATCTCCCATCCTGCCTCGATAAATCTCAGTCGCTTTGACGCGGGGAGGCAACTCCTGCCGCAGACGCCCTGTGGCCGCTTCGAAGCCGAAACCGTCGTCCGCGTCGCTGACGAGCAACGCCGCATTTGCTGCCGGCCCCTGTTCGTAGCTGATGATCTTGCCGATAAATCGTGAAGCCTCTTCAG
>DASTET010000670.1:0-4270 GCA_035709445.1 Blastocatellia bacterium
GGGATCAAGGACGAAAGCGAGCTTGAGGCGTTAAAGCGCGAGGTCGAGTCGATCACGCTCGATTTCGCCACGGGCAGCGCCGAGATCACCCCTGATCAGGATGAGCTGCTCAACCGTGTCGCCTCCGGCGTGCGCCGGCTGAACGAGTTTTCACAGGCGACGGGCAAAACGATCCGCCTGGAGATTTCAGGTTTCGCCGACAGCACGGGGACGGATGAGCTGAATATGAGGCTCAGCCAGGAGCGGGCCGAGCGCGCCTTATCGGCCCTGGCCTCGAAGGGCGTCAATGCGTCGGAGGTCACTGCGAAGGGGATGGGCGTCAGGGCGGCTTCATCGGGAGATGCTTCCACGCAGGGAGCGCGGTCTTACCGCAGCGTGACTTTTAAGGTTATTCTTCCCGATTTCACCGGCGGGAATTGATAAAGGAGCTGAGCGCTCGTGATTCAAAAGAAGATATGCATGGTGGGGGCATCGGCGGTCGGAAAGACGAGCACGGTCGCGCGTTTCGTCAAGAGCATATTTTCGGATAAGTACCTCACCACGGTGGGTGTGAAGATAGACAAGAAGACGGTCCAGGCGCTCGGCCAGGAGGTCAACCTGCTGCTCTGGGACCTGGCAGGAGAGGACGAATACATGCAACTGCGACTCTCCTACCTGCGCGGCTCTTCAGGCTATCTTCTGGTCGCGGACGGCACGCGCCGCGCGACGCTCGATACCGCGTTCGAGCTTCAGGCGAAGGTTGTGGGCGAGATAGGGGAAGCGCCATTCATCCTTCTGCTCAACAAGTATGACCTGACCGACGAATGGGATATTGACGACGGCGCTATGGCGAGATTATCAGAGGCGGGCTGGGACTTTATTCGCACGAGCGCAAAGACCGGCCTGGGAGTGGAGGAAGCATTCAAGTCGCTCGCCGAGAAGATGATGAAGGGCTGAGCGCAAGCGCCGCCGTGTTAAGCGATGACCGACCAGAAGATCGCCTCAGATTTGTTTAATCTTCTCGATGTGCTGGCGCTTGAGCGCCTCGGTGACGGCTCCTTCAGCCCTGTAGGAGCTGTGCCCACCTGGTTCGAGCACCTATACCCCGGGGCCTTTTCAAACCCCGAAGGCTTCCTGCTCACCGAAAAGCTCGTCTTCCTCGAGAGTTTTCTTGCAGATGCCGAAGAGTTCTGGCTTGCGAACGCAAGCGGGCGATTGAGGTCAGGCTCCTGGTCCGAGACTGACGCTTCGGGCGTCGAGCACATCCTTGAAGCGTCGGCGGTCTCCCTGGGTGGCAGCAAACTCCTGCTAATCGAGCCGCTCAAATTTACTCACGAAGAGATGCAGACCATTGTTCAAAAGGCGAGGGAAAAGAGCCTCGATTTTCAGCGCCTCGCCCGCGCCGAAGAGGCTTTGCGAAAGAGCGAAGCCAAGATTCGCGCCCTGCTCAACGCCATCCCTGATGTGATGTATCAGATCAGCAGGGACGGCGTTTATCTCAATTACAAGGTTGACCGCAAGTCCGGCCCGCTCGTCTCTCCCGACAGCCTCATCGGCAAAAGCGTCCGTGAGGTCTTACCCGAAACGCTCGCCGAACAGTTCATGCAGATCATCGAGCGGGCCATGCAGACGGGCGAGACCGAAATCTTCGAGTACCAGCTTGCGACAAACGGCCAGGCGAGCGATTTCGAGGCGCGCGTAGTCACGAGCGGCGAGGATGAAGTCGTGGCCATCGTGCGTGACATCACCGCGCGAAAGATGCTCGAACGCGAATTGATAGCCGCGCGCGAGGCAGCCCTTGCCGCAAGCCGCGCCAAGGGCGAGTTCCTGGCCAACATGAGCCACGAGATACGCTCCCCGATGAACGGAGTCATAGGCATGACGGGGCTGCTGCTCGGGACACAACTGAGCGCGGAACAGAGGGAATACGCAGAGACCGTCAGGTCGAGCGCCGACGCGCTGCTGACGATCATCAATGACATACTCGATTTCTCCAAGATAGAAGCGGGCAAGCTCCAGTTCGAGTCGCTCGACTTCGACCTCTATGAGAGCGTCGAATCGGTTGCGAGCCTGCTTGCGGAGCGGGCGCAGGCGAAAGGCGTAGAGCTTGTCACACTCATAGAGAGGACCGCGCAGACACGGCTGCGCGGCGATCCGGGCCGCCTCCGACAGGTGCTCACAAACCTCGCGGGCAACGCAGTCAAATTCACGGACAGAGGAGAGGTCGTCATTCGAGTCTCAAAAGAGAACGAGACCGAGACGCACGCCCTGCTCCGGTTCGATGTGAAAGATACAGGCATAGGCATTCCCGAAGAGGCTCAGCGCCGTCTCTTTCAGGCATTCTCTCAGGCCGACGGCTCGACCACGCGCAAGTACGGGGGCACGGGGCTCGGGCTTGCGATATCGAAGCAGCTCGTGGAAATGATGAACGGCCAGATAGGGGTGATAAGCGCGCCGGGCGAAGGCTCGACCTTCTGGTTTAAGGCGCGGCTCGAAAAACAGAGTGCCGCGCCCGCCGCCCGATCGCCCGCGAGTAGAGGTCTCGAAGGGCAGAGAATTCTTGTTGCGGCAGCCTCTCCTTCATTGCGGGAAGTGGTGCGATATGAATGCGCGGGACGGCGCATGATAGTTGACGAAGCTTCGCGCGGCGCACAGGCCCTTGAGACGCTTCGCCGGAAATCGGCGAGCGGCGAAGCGTGCGACATAGCCATTCTCGACATTGACCTGCCCGAGATGAACGGGGTTGCGCTGGCTCAGGCTATCAAATCGGACCCCGCATTGGCCTCGACACGGATTGTGATGTTAACGCCGCTCGGTTTCCGAAAAGACGAGCTGCCGCGCGCCGCAGAGATCGAGGCATGCATAGCTAAACCGATCAAGCAGTCTCGATTTGCGGACCGGCTGGCGGAGATCATCACAGGCGAAAGGCAATCGAGCGATCAGGAGGGCGAGAGCGAGCAGCCGGTCCTCGCGCGTGAGAAGCCGCGCGCGCGCATTCTGGTCGCAGACGACAATCTTGTGAATCGAAAAGTGGCGCTTGGCCAGCTTCAACAGCTTGGCTACAGGGCCGAAGCGGTCGCGAGCGGGCTTGAGGTGCTTGAGGCGCTTGAAAAGCGCGAATACGATCTGCTCCTGCTGGATTGCCAGATGCCGGAGATGGACGGTTATGAGGTGACGGCTGAGATTCGGCGTCGAGAAGGGGAAGGGAAGCACACGCCGATCATTGCCGTCACAGCGGATGCTATGGAAGAGGCGAGGAAGAGATGTCTGGATGCAGGAATGGATGATTACATCAGCAAGCCCGTCAAGGTCGAGGCGCTCGCAGCCATCATTGACCGCTGGACGCGGGGCGCGGGTGAGAAATCTGTGGCTCCGGCTGAGGAAAACTTCGGCACGGAGCTGCTTGCAAACATGCGCAAGCTGGCCGGGAACGTCAACCCGGCAATCTTGATCGAAGTGATAGATATTTTTCTAAAGGACGCGCCTACGCGATTGGAGGCTATGCGCGCGGCGCTGGCCGCCGGTGACGCTCAGGCGGTTGGAAAGGCCGCGCATGCTTTGAAAGGCGGCTGCGCCTACGTCGGGGCGACGAGGATGTCCGATCTTTGCAAGAGGCTTGAAGAGCGGGGCCGCGCCGGGTCGCTCGAAGGCATGGCCGAAGGGTTGTCGGAGCTGGAAGAGGAGTATGGCCGCGTGAGCCGGGCGCTCGAGAATGAAAAGACCAGTGTGAGATGAATCGGGACAGGAAAAATGGACAGGATTTACAGGATCAACAGAAAAAGCGGGAGCTTCGATCACTCCCGCAATCTCTTTATTCAGCAAGTCGGGGCGATTGGATTTGAACCAACGACCTCTCGGTCCCGAATCAACTTCCCCGGTGTTGCAGCCACCAACATCTATTACTAACTAATTGCATCTATTACAAGCCGCAGCCACGGACGAGTGAATAGAGTAACATCCTTATGCAATCATTAACAGGTGCTCCGGGCACATACAGGTCACATAGAGTTATTGAGCGAGTTAGCCCCGCCCGTCCGGGTGTCCGGTGCGAGATATACCTTGACGGGTGAAGCGCGAGAAGAGCGAAGCGTAGTGGGCATCAAGGCCCGGCTCAGTGGGGTCGGGCCGATTATCTACGCACCCTTATTTTAGGTTCTGTTGACATTTCAGCGTAACCAAACAAGTGCGCTGACGAAACTCAAGAATCCCAAGTAGTTCTTTGAGAGCTTGTCGAACCGTGAGAAGACTCTTCGATAATGTTTGATCTTGTTGATGAAGCATTCAATCAAGT
>DASTET010000671.1:0-2169 GCA_035709445.1 Blastocatellia bacterium
CGCCGGCCAGAAGTATCCCAGGTAGGCGGTGAAGGCATTGCTTATGGCTGCGCCCGCCGCAAGCCGCGTCAGCAGGAACATCCATCCGACCACGAAGCCGACCGCATCTCCAAACGCCTCCTTCGCGTAGAGGTAAGGCCCGCCGCTTCGGTCGAAGAGGCTCCCTGCTTCGGCGAAGCACAAAACGATGAGGACTGTGACCGTAGCGGCGATCAGGTAGGCGACAGGGCTTGCCGGGCCAAGCATCAATGCCACCGTGGCCGGCAGCACGAATATCCCTGACCCGATAACCCCGTTTAAAGAGATGGATGTGAGGCCGAACAAGCCGACCGCGCGCACCAGTCGAGTCTGCCCGGCTCGACCCGCCTGCGCGATTGCCTGGCCGTCTCTGGCTGCCAATCTTTTAAACCTCGCTATACATTGTTGAGAATCGACAGCGCGGTGCCGCTGAAAATCTTCTGCTTCTCGTATTCCGGGATGTGCAGCTCTTCGATAGAGGTTACGGACCGTGTGATGGAGCCGAGCATATGCGGATAGTCGCTGCCCATGACCATGTGATCTACTCCGAGCAGGTCGCGCGCCATTCTCAAGTTGTAGGGGCTGAAAGTCACCGTATCGTAGTAGAGCCTCTTGAGGTATGTGCTCGGCAACCGGTCTATCTTTGCCCGGCATTCGGCGAAGTCACGAAAACCGTTATCGAGCCGCTCCATCAGGTAGGGTATCGCCCCGCCCAGATGGCCTATGATCCATCGTATGTCGGGCAGCTCTGCAAACAGGCCGTCAAAGCACATGCGCGCGACGGCGAGCGTCGTATCGAACGGGAACCCGACGAGCGGTCCCAGCACATACTCGGCGAAGGGCTCGGCATTCGCCGGTATCATCGGGTGCAGAAAGATGCAGAGCTTCATGCGGTTGGCCTCTTCAAAGAAAGGCCGGTAGAGGGGTGAAGTGAGCGGCTTCCCCTTGATGTTGCTGAGCAGTATGACGCCGTTCATCTTCAATTGATCGATGGCGCGATGAAGCTCCTCTATGGCCTGATCGTGCGCGTCCAGAGGGATCGAGGCGAACCCCTTGAATCGGTCGGGATGGGCGGCGATCAGCTCAGCGTAGGCGTCATTGACAACCCTCGCCACTTCAGGCTGCCGCTTCTCATCGGCGAAAAAGATGTTCGGCGTCGATAAAGACAGCACCTCTACGTCGATGCCTGCGCCGTCCATGTCTTCTATCCGTCTGGCGGGGTCGGTCATAGGCTCCGTGATTCCGAAAAAGCGCGCGCCCCGGTACTTGATGATCGTTCGCCCCGTCGGGTCTTTATCAAATGAGAATTCGGAAGCGATCTCCCGGATCATCCGAAAATAGCTCTCCGGATAATAGTGGGTATGCGTGTCTATCTTCATTTATCCTGTCTCCTCTGATTTGTGCGGGCCTACATTATAGTGACTCGCGCGGCTGCTACAAATCTCTTTACGATACTCGGCGGAGCGATTATGCTTCACCTGTCCGAAGCCCTCCGCGGCCCCTATCGAGCCCCTGCGAGTTCCAACAACGCACCGGAGTAGATGAGACGAAATGAGCATTGGACCTGTATTAATGGAGCAGATTGCAACGAGACTGAAAGACTACGTAGCAGATCCGGGCAACGATGCGCTCAATCTTCGCAGGCTTGCCGCCGAATTCGAAGCCTTGCCGCTCTGTATCGATTGGGAAAGATGCTGGGCCATCCAACCCGACGGGCGGGTCGTCGTATTCTCGCACGACTCGGAGAACCCTCGGATGCGCGAGGAGCAAGACCCTCGCCTTGTCAATGTAGCCCTTTTCCAGGGAAGCATAACCTATCCGGAGATCAGCTCGCTTGTTCCTTCCAGACCTGCCGAAGCAAGAGACTGCCCTTATTGCGCCGAAAAGGGGATCGAGCCGAAAAGCCTGGAAGAGCATAATATCGTTTGCTATTGCGGCGGGCTCGGCTGGGTGCCATAAGTTGAACAGGATTCACAGAATCGACCTGAGCGCGTAGTCTTCACCCTTTGCGGCTCAAGAACTCGGCCACGATACGGTTGAAGTCGGGTGGATCCGTCATCTGAGGCAGGTGGTCGGCCCCCTTCATCACCACGATCTCAGCTCCGGGTATCCCTTTTGCTGTCGCCTTTGCTGCGGCTTGCATTGCGGGCG
>DASTET010000672.1:0-2502 GCA_035709445.1 Blastocatellia bacterium
ACCAGTGGAAAAGCTTCGGCCACCCGTTCTATCCCGGTCAGCACTGGATGCCGCCCGTACAGTGGATCGAGCTTGGCTACCAGGGGTACGGCTTTCCACAGTTCGAATTACTGATGTCGCTTGCATTCGACTACCGCTACGGCCTGTTCGTAAGCAGCCCCCTGATGCTGCTTGCGCTGCTGGCCCCGCTGTTCAACCGGGGGGCGCGACGCCTGTTGCCGGGGCTGGAATTAGCGACCCTTTTGGCATTTTTCGTAGGAATGTGGGTATTCTTTAGCGGCTCGAACTACACACGGCTTCAATTCAACACCGGGATCCGCTATCTGACCCCGATCCTGCCCTTCCTGTTCATACCTGCGGCGATTGTATTGATGCGTCTGCCCAGGTTCGTAATCTACTTCGTTGCGATAATCTCTATAACCGAGTCCTGGTGTCTGGCCATGCACAGGGACGTTGAGCGCGGACTTGGCGTGCTCGATCCGATTCTGCAAATATTCTTCGGCGGGTTCAAACTGCCTGCGCTGACCACGCTCTCGAATATGGGCGGTCAATACGGAGAGTTCTTTTCAAACGGGACCTCTCCCTTACCCTTCTTCTTTCTGGCTGCGGCGATACTGTACGCCATCTGGGCCAGACCCCGGCAGGTCAGGGTGAAGGTAATGGGGGCGAATTCCAATGATCAGGACCGCGCATTGACAAACTCGGATAAGGCGGGGCCAGCAAGCAATCAATCCCGTCAGGACACGGCGCAGGCCACCCCTGTCACCGTAGATGTGGTGATACCGGTCCTGAACGAGGCGCACGTTTTAGAGAAGAGCGTCGGGACGGTCCGGCAGTTTTTGAGCCAGTCTCTATCTCACCAGTGGCGCGTGGTCATCGTCGACAACGGCTCGACAGACGGGACGGACAGGGTGGCCGGAAAACTGAAAGAGCAATATCACGATGTGGAGTTTCTTCAACTGCAACAGAGGGGGCGCGGACGCGCTTTACGCTACGCCTGGATGCAGAGCAAAGCGGACGTGGTCAGCTATATGGACGTCGACCTCTCGACGAACCTTCAGCACCTTCCGCAACTGATCGACGCGATCGCATATGAAGGATACGACATCGCACTCGGCTCGCGCCTTATGGAAGGCTCCGAGACCAGACGTTCGATAAAGCGGGAGATGATTTCGCGCTTCTATAATCTGTTCGTCAAGGCGGTGCTCTTCACACGCTTCTCCGACGCGCAATGCGGGTTTAAGGCCGTCAGCCGAAAGGTCGCCGATCAAATCGTTCCGCAGATCGAGGACCAGTCATGGTTCTTCGATACCGAGCTTCTCGTTCTGGCCGAAAAACAGGGATACCTTATCAAAGATATTCCCGTCGTCTGGAATGAAGATGATGACAGCCGCGTAAAGATCGTGCGCACGGCCTGGGATGATATCAAAGGTGTATTTCGCCTGAGAAAACAGCTCTGGACGACGAGCTTCGCCAATGCGACCGCCGCAAGTGTGAAGCGAGAAAAGACATAGGCGGGTCGGTCCAGATTCTTCATAAGCGATGAGCAACCTATTTATCACCGGCTCTACAGGATTCATCGGCAGGAGGCTGATTCAAAGGCTCGATCCTGCAAGATACGAGCGCATCTACTGTCTCAGAAGATCCGGTCCGTCTGTCTCCCCGACCGGGCGCGGGAATCTGCAATATATCGAGGGGAACATTACTGACGCGGATTCATATGCTCCTTATCTCGCGTCGTCGGAGACCGTCGTTCACCTGGCGGCGGCTACCGGCAAAGCCAGGCCCGAAGAGTACTTCGGCGTCAATGCCAGGGGCACCGAGCTGCTTGTCGAGCGGTGCGAGCAGGCGGGCGTAAAGAACTTTCTCTATGTCAGCACCATCGCAGTCAAGTACCGGGACAAGTCCATGTACTATTACGCTCAGTCGAAAGAGCTGGGCGAGCAGGCCGTAAAGAAGAGCCGGTTGAATTACGCCATCGTCCGTCCGACCATTGTGATCGGCAAAGAGGCTGTGATATGGAAGACGCTGTCGAGTCTCGCCAGCAAGCCTGTGCTGTTAATGCTGGGCGATGGGACGACCCGCATTCAGCCCATCTATGTCGAGGACCTTGTCGACTGCCTGTTGACCCTTTTGTCTGAGAATCAATTCCGCAACGAAACGTACGAGCTGGGAGGCCCCGAAGAGATCACCTTCGAGCATCTCCTTAAAAGAATACACAGCCTCTATTACGGAAAAGAGCCTTTCGTCCTTCACGTCCCATTAAAGCCTCTTGTCAGGATGCTGTCTCTTGTTGAGAAACGGTTTTATTCGTCATTGCCGGTGAGCGCCGGACAGCTCTCTGCCTTCGGCAATGACGGGACGATAGAGACGAACAGGATATTCGCTCTATCCGCTTCGCACATGAAAAACGTCAGCGACATGCTCAAACAGGTGATGTCTAATGAATAAGAAAGTCGAAGAGGTCGATGCATTGGACCGGGAATGTGTCGCATTCTCTTA
>DASTET010000673.1:0-5492 GCA_035709445.1 Blastocatellia bacterium
GCTCGGTCTTCCAGCCCTTCAAAGCCACCATGATCGTCTGGTAGAGGAAGGCGATGCCGAAGCCCGCAAATATGGTCCGCGCGCCGATGGCAGTTTCGCCCCTCCTGGCCGCCTCGGCCTTCGCATCTTCCGACGCGGCGGCGCGCGATTCCTCCGAAGCCCCGGCCTTGAGTACTTCGGCGCAGGCCGTCCCTTCGGGGTATTTCAAAAGCCCGTGTTGTTGCACTATCAGTGCGCGGCGGAGCGGAATCATCATCAGTATCCCGAGCAGACCGCCGAGCATCGCCACGAGCAGTACGCGTGTGACCTGAAGGTCGAAGCCCATGATAAGGATCGCGGGCATTGTCACTCCTACGCCGAAGGCAATAGACTCGCCCGCAGACCCGGCGGTCTGGACTATGTTGTTTTCGAGTATGGTGGCATTTCTGATGCCCAGCTTCGACAGGAGGCGAAACAGGGTTATTGAGATGACCGCAACCGGGATCGACGCGCTCACGGTCAGCCCTACTTTCAGGACGAGATAAAGCGATGAAGCGCCAAAGACCATGCCTAGGAGCGTGCCTACGATGAGCGGCATCGGCGTAAGCTCGCGCATCTTTGTGCTGGCAGATATGTACGGGCGAAACGAGGAGAGATAAGGATTCTCGGGTTTCGCCCCGACTATGTCAGGATACTCGTTCACCCCCGGTTTTGCGTTATCAACTGTCTCTGTCGACATAGTAAGTGACCTCCGGCTGGTCTGGGATGTAGAGATTACGGAAATTATTCTGGACGGGGGCCGAAAGCCGTGTCAAACGAAAACGCCCTGAGGAACACAAAAAGAGAAATTAAATGTAACAAGCCCCGACGCGGCGAATCGCTCGGCGTCGGGGCTTGCGGTGGACTGTTGGGATTGACCTGTGGCCTATCCGCATAAACTGGTATGAGCGTACTGCTCCTGCAATCAGCAACGTCTAATTCCGGACGCGAGATTAAAACCCTGTCGTCCGTAATCAGCCGCACGCACGCGGCTGGCCACGCTCAGGCCACAGCCACCTCACCTGGTTTAGAACTTATCATGCCTTGGACCACCTCCTTTCCGGTGTTACTCCGCATAGTATTCGCAGGCACTTTTCATGTCAAGCAAAAAGTGAGACGGAAAGACCGATAATCCTACTACTAATAGCGATACACCCGCACGCCGGTTCTACATATAGATATTGGCGAGAGACGGCGCGCGGCGCGGCGATGGCAGCCGATACCGTTACGATATTTTGAGTATCAGCTTGCCTGTGTTCGATCCTTCAAATAGCCTGTTGATCGCCTCTGGCGCTTGCTCAAGCCCTTCGACCACGTCCACCCTGTATTTGAGCTTACCTTCGAGATACCACTTGCTCAGCTCGGCGAAAGCCTCATGAGCGCGGGGCAGATAGTCGAGGACGATGAAGCCTTCGACGCGGGCGCGCTTGATCAGGATGTTGACGAAGTTATATGGGCCGGGCACAGGCTCGGTTGCGTTGTACTGCGAGATCAGGCCGCAAAGCACGATGCGCGCTTTAAGATTGATATGGTTCAGCACCGCGTCGAGTATCTTTCCGCCCACGTTCTCGAAATAGACGTCTACTCCGTTGGGGCAGTGCCGTTTCAGCGCCTCGGCGACCGACTCATTCTTATAGTTGATGGCCGCATCGAATCCGAGTTCTTCTGTCAGCCATCTACACTTCTCATCACCGCCCGCAATGCCTACGACCCGGCATCCTTTTATCTTGCCGATCTGACCTACAAGCGAGCCGGTGGCGCCGGCTGCCGCTGACACGACGAGCGTCTCGCCCTGCTTCGGCCTGCCGATATCGAGGAGACCGAAGTAAGCGGTGAGCCCTATATGGCCGAACAACCCGAAATATGCCGTGAGCGGGATGGCGGGGTTGTCGGGCAGCGCGGTCAGTCCCGTTCCGTTAGAGATAGCATAGTCCTGCCAGCCGAGCAGCCCCTGGACATAAGTCCCCTGTGGGAAATTTGCGTTGCGCGATTCTTCCACGACGCCGATAGTAGAGCCCCGCATCACGTCGCCGATGCCGACCGGCGGCAGGTAGGTCTCCCTGTCCGACACCCAGCCCCGGTTGGTCGGATCGAGAGACAGGTATATATTGCGCACAAGGACTTCTCCGTCACCGGGAGAAGGCGCCGTCTCTTGCCTCCATTCGAAGTCTGTCGGCTTGATGAGGCCCACGGGGCGAGCGGCGAGACGCCACTGCCGGTTGATTCTTTCGGTCATCAGTTATCTCTCCTTCCGTCTCTTTACTCTCAAGTCTAATAAACGAGGATGGCCATCTTACATTAATCCGGAAGCCGGAAGCCAGAATCGCCGCTCGATTTCAGTTGTTCGCGTTTGACCGCTGTGGTAGATTCTTTCCGGACACTTGGAATGTTGTTAAGGCAGACGGGAATCCTCCCCCTCCCAGAGCACAAAAACTCATTAAGAAGTCAAAGATAGGTTTGATTCCTGACCTTCGGGTTTAGTCTCTCAGAGGTGATTGATGATCAGTGTTTCTGAACTACGAGAAGAGATTGCCAGGTTAGACGAAATGATCGAGGCGCAAACAGCGGCGCTGGCCACTCAGGAGGGATTGCTGAGGGAGTTACAGCAGATTCGGAAGCTGAAATTGGACCTGCTCGAAAGAATCATCGAAAAAGAGAAGACTTCCGCCAAACAGGAAGCCCTTCAGCCTTCAAGCCAGTGAGAGCAGCTTGACATGCCGGGCGCTGCCTGATTACTTCCCTTCATTATGTCCGGCAAGACAGTAAGAGTATTTGCTACAGCCGATATCGGACGGCAGGCCATTGATCGGCTGCGCGAGCGGGGATACGAGGTCGAGGTATATACGGAGATCGATCCGCCGCCGAAGTCGCTAATCATCGAAAAGACGCGCAGCGGCATAGACGCGCTCATTACCACGCTGCGCGATACCATCGACGAAGAAGTCTTTGAAGCAGGGCAAGGTCGCCTGCGCGTAATCGCGCAGATGGCGGTCGGCGTAGACAACATCGACCGCGCGGCGGCCAACCGGTTTCGAGTCCCCTTTACCAACACTGCCGATGTGCTGACAGAGGCCACGGCCGAGTTCGCGCTGTTTATGCTCGGCGCCGTCTCGCGAAAGCTCTATTCGTCTGAGAAACTCGTTGAAGAGAATCGCTGGGGCTCGTGGCATCCGTATCATCCTTTTCTCGGCGATCAGGTGACAGGGAAGACGGTCGCCGTTATAGGGGCCGGGCGAATCGGGAAGGCATTCGCGAGAAAATGCGTCGGCTTCGATGTGGACCTGCTGCTTTACAGCCCCAGGACGCGCGACGAAGAGTTCGTCGGTTTCATCGACCGGGAGATGCAGCTCAGATGCGACGCCGGATTCTCGCGTCGCCGCCGGGCCCTCTATGTCTCATTCGAAGAAGCGCTGACCGGATCCGATTATGTGAGCCTGCATGTTCCCCTCACCCTGCCCGGTCAGTCTGACGCCCCGACCTTTCACATGATGGACCGCGCCGCTTTCGGTCTTATGAAGAATACCGCTTATCTCATCAATACGGCGCGCGGCCCCGTCATCGATGAAGGCGCGCTATATGAGGCTTTGATCAGTGAAGAGATAGCCGGCGCGGCCCTCGATGTCTTTGAGCAGGAGCCGCTGCCCGCCGATAGCCCGCTCCGAGACTTCAGGCTTAAAGACCGCCTTCGGCTGTTCCACCACTTCGCCTCCGGCACTCACGAAACGAGGCTCTCTCCCGATCCTGAAACAGGGATGGCCGGGCGAACGGCGCAGGCGGTCATCGACGTGATCGAAGGCCGCTACGGGGGCGACCCCGCGAAGATGCCTTACGTGGTCAACAAAGAATTAGGGGTCGGGTATCAGGGGCCAGGACAGGGGTCAGAGGTCGGGGGTCGGGGGTCAGGGTTTGGTTCTTGACTATCACCATGCAGGTGATTAAGAGTTCAGCATTCAACGAGCTAATAACCAACAATCCCTGACCCCCGACCCTTGCCCCGTGCTATCGGGGACGCTGGCGGGGGTCGAGTTGCTCGCGCAGGCCGTCTCCGACGAAGTTGAATGCCAGGACCGAAAGCGCGATCATTACCCCCGGAAATATGAACAGGTGAGGGGCGGTAAACCAGAACTCGCGTGAATCATCGATCATCTTACCCCAGGACGGAATCGGCTCGGGCACGCCCAGCCCTAGAAAGCTCAGACCGGCTTCAGCGAGTATCGCCCCCGCCATGCCTATCGATGCCTGCACGATGAGAGGCTGAATCGAATTCGGCAGTATATGCTTTACAAGAATCCTGAGGTTGCTTGCGCCGAGGGCCCGCGCTGCGGTAACAAAATCATACTCGCGCACCTTGAGCACCTGCGCCCGCATCAGCCGGGCGTAGCCTACCCAGCCGATGACGGAGAGGGCAAAGATAAGATTGGTGAGGCTCGGCCCTCGAAAAGCTACCATCGCTATCGCGAGCAGCAATCCGGGAAACGATAAAAACACATTGAAGAAGAAGCCCGAAGTGATACGGTCTGTCCATCCACCCCGGTATCCGGCGAATGCACCGATCAGTACTCCAGCTATGGAGGATATGGTGACGACCGAAAGACCGACCAGCATAGATACGCGCGCGCCATAAATGATTCGCGCCATCACGTCGCGACCGAGCTGGTCGCGCCCCATCGGGTGGCGGAGGTCGGGCGGGTCGAGCCTCGCGCTGAGGTCCTGGCTTTGCACCTTCTCCCATGAAGCAAGCAGCGGCGAGAGTGCGGCAAGCAGCAAAAGCACGCCGACTACGGCCATTCCGAATTTCGCCACAGGGTTCATAATTGATTCACTGGAATCACTCGACCTTAATTCTGGGGTCGAGAAAACGGTACACTATATCGGTCGCGGTGTTGACCAGCACATAGGTTGCGGCGATAACAAGGATGCAGCCCTGAGTCAGCTTGTAATCGCGCTCGTTTATGCTATCGACGAGAAGGCTGCCCACGCCAGGCCACGAGAATACCCGTTCGGTTATTATCGCGCCCGCGAGTAGAACGCCGAACTGGAGTCCGAGCACCGTAACGACGGGTATAAGCCCGTTCTTGAGAACGTGCTTGTATATGACTGTCCTTTCAGGCAAGCCCTTGGCCCTTGCCGTTCGGACGTAGTCTTCGCCAAGCTCTTCGAGCACGCTGGAGCGAACGATACGGGTGAGTATGGCCGATAACCCCGCGCCCAAAGTCACGGCCGGCAGTATGAGATTATCAAAACCTCCGGCCCCTGAGACCGGGGTGATGCCAAGCTCGACCGAGAATAACAGAATCAAAAGCGGTCCCAGCGCAAAGCTCGGGAGCGAAATCCCGAGGAGCGCGACAAAGGTTGAAAGGCTGTCTATTAAGCTGCCGCGATGGGTTGCCGCCGTCACGCCGAGCGGGATCGAGACCATCGTCGCTATAAGCATCGATGCGAGAGCAAGCTTGATCGTCGCAGGATAGCGAGAC
>DASTET010000674.1:0-4764 GCA_035709445.1 Blastocatellia bacterium
GGAGGCCGTGAGGCGAAAGCCTGTCTGCGGTGGCGTACTCGTCGTGGTTGCCTTCGCGCCAAGCCCGCGCCGCGCGAATGCGCGCCATATGATCTCCTGATTCGCCCCCGCGTTTGTGGTCCTGTCCGCAAGCAGTATCGCGTCGCGCGCGTCGGTAAAGAGCGGCATCCTGGGTGTGAACTTGAGCCCATCGATCACGAGTCTTTCGGCTATCGTTCGCCCGGCCTCAAACCCGTAACGCTCGATGAGCGCCTGGCGGATGTCCCAGAGCATCGAGCACCAGACCGTCCCCTGCGAATGCACCGCGTTATTAGGCCGAATGTCGCCGAATGTGAGCGGGTTCATATCGAGCCTCGTGGTGTAGGGGTAATTGCGGACGCCTCGCGCGCGCTGCGTGATATAGCTGCCGGTAGGGAACAGGTCTTCAATCGCCCTGTCATCGCCGTTGAGAAAAGACATGGCGAAGAAATCGGACCAGCCTTCCCCCATCCCGCGCCCCTGGAGCGAGCCGCTCAGCCCTATCTCGTTGTCGGTCCCTGTCAGGCGAGTCGAGACCCCGTGCGTGAACTCGTGGATAATCACGCCCGCGTCATAAGAGCTGTCGAGCCGGACCACCTGGCCGTCTATGTTGAACTCCCACAGCAGCATCGCGATCAGTGGCGGCGTGCCTTCGAGCGTCGAGGCAAAAAAGGCATTGTTGCGCACCAGCCCGCTTCGCGGATCGAGACTTGAGCCGTGAAGCGTTTCCGCGTGGATCGCATCTCCTCCCCGGCCTCCGCGATCGAAGTTGTCGGCTTGAAAATTACGCGACGCTTCGTCAAAGCCCAGAGCGTAAAACCGGTCGTGCGCGTTGTTGATCCAGTAGAAGAGATTCGCGGCCGACGCCTTGAAGAAATCTACGGGCGTGCGGTTCGAGCTCAATTCCAGCGGGAAATCGAAGCCGCCGTCGCTGTTGGCCTCAATCATCTCGCCGCCGTTCTGGTCCGCCGTCGGGTTGTAGGTTACTTGCGTATTGTTGCCTTCGAGTCGCGTGCCGCTCAGCCATCCGCTCGGAGACGCCGTCGGGTCGCCGTCGAGCGTGACGACCTCTCGCTCGACCGATACCACGGGGTTCTCTTTTGTAAAGACCCGCGCATCTGCCGCATAGGTGAGCGAGTTGCGACGAAGCAATCGCCCGGTCCGCGCGTCGATCAGGAGGAGATACGAATCAACCCTTCCGGCTGCGCCGTAGAGCAGCACCTGATAAGCGAGCCTCAGATCGCGCCCGGTGATAGGGTAAAAGACCAGGCTCGCCTCGCTGCGGTCATCGATGTCGCTTGAAGAGAATACAACCCGGTGGCGGGACGGCAGCCTCTCTTCAACTGCCGCGACACCGGCGCGCAGCTCTGCGCCGCATTCAGCCGCCGCGCGGTAGAGAGCATCGAGCGCGCCTATCGCGGGCGAAGGATCAAGAGCGAGACTCTCTATGTCGGGGATGAAGCTGCCCGACTGTGAGACCAGCCGGCCATCGCGGTCTATGATAAAGAGCATGTCCGCGCCGAAGACCCTTACTCCATTCTGGCGCTGTTCGAGCGCGAGGCGTGTGAATCCGCTGCGACCGTCTGTTGCCCGCGCCGAAACCCGCGCGCCGTCAAGCTGGCGGTCGCTGATCTGAAAGAGCGCGCGGTTGTCGCGCACGAACCTGCGGGCGACCGTCGCCGCATCATCGCGCGAGATGGAGGTGAGCGGGCCGCTCATAGAGAAGATGTGATGAGGCAGCCCAAGATCGTCGAACCTGAGCACCGCCTGTTGCCCCGCGCTCCGGCTGATGTTGAGCCGCGCGCGCTTAGATTCGTTCCCTCCCCGCTGCTTCAGGCTGTGGCGTATGTCGAAGTCCGGCAGCGGCGAAAAATCGGAAGCGGCGTCGTCCGGGCCCGACTGCGATAGCGCCTCAACCGGCGGATGATAGCTCGAAAAGAGAAGGGCAATGGAGATTAACAGGGCGATTTGCGCTCTCAGCAGAGACGGGGTGATCGACATTGAGCACCTCTGATACGACATGCTTTCCGGGACCCGGTCGACAGGACCGACCGGGCCACAATAGTATTCCGATCAATAAAAAGAACGCAAGCTTTAAGTTTTGCGGGTCACTCACCGGGAGGGTTAGCTATATAGGCGCGGCAGAGATTGATAAAGGATTCGAGCGCCTGCGGGAGATAATCGCTCTTGAGGTAAGCGACGCCGAACTCCCACCTGAGGTTCAGGTCGCGCACGGGGACGGCCTTGAGCCTGCTGCGTGCTACATCTTTTCGGACCGCTTCTTGAGGCAGAATGGTCACGCCGAAGTTAAGCTCGACCATCTTGATTATCGCTTCCGTGCGTTGCAGTTCCATGACGATCTGCGGCGTCAGCCCGCTCTTCTCAAAAAAGAGGTCTATGAGACGGCGAGTGTTGCCGCCCTTCTCGCCGAGTATGAGCGGCTCTTCGGCAAGCTCTTCAGCCGCGATCACGCGCGCCCTTGCAAGCCTGTGGTCCGGGCTCATCGCCGCGACAAGCTTATCGCTGCGCAGCGTCTCGGTCGTCACATCGGACGCTTCGACCGGCAGCGAGACGAGCCCCGCGTCGATCTGGCTCGATAGTATCTGCTCGATAATCCATTCGCTTGTCCCTCCGATCACTGAGAGGTCCAGCAGCGCATACTTCCGTTTTATCTCGCTCAGGATTTCCGGCAACGGGTGAACGGTTATGGCCGTCGACGCCACGCCTATGTGGAGCCGCCCTCGAGATGGCCCGCCCATTGCGGCTAGCTCGGCCTTCGCCTGATCGTGCGCGCGAAGTATGTTCTCCGCGTGAGAGAGCAGCGCGCGACCCGTCTCGGTCAAAAAGAGCTTCTTGTTGACTCGCAAAAAGAGGGGCGATCCGATCTCCTCTTCTAGCTGGCGTATGTGGACGCTGACCGCGGCCTGCGTCAGGTGTATGCGCGAGGCGGCGTGCGTGAATGATCCTGCTTCGGCTACGGCTTTGAATGTTCTGAGAAGTCTGAGTTCCATGATGGACAGGATTAACAGGATTTACCGCAATGAAATGAATGCTCTTGTTAATCCTGTAAATCCTGTCCATTCATTCTTCAGTTGTCAATCCCCCTGTCGGCAATTGCCGAGCGCCGGTGCTTTCAAATATCTTGCTGATCCCGATTGGCAATCAGGCTCTTCTTCAACCTGCTCTCGGACCGGATAGCGCGGAGCGTCAATGCAGTGTTGACGCCGAGAAACAAAACGGCCAGGTAGAGGAGCGGGCGGGCGCCGGTCATAGAATTGGAGCATGACCAGAACGAGAGCAGGATTGAAATGTCGTTTATCTCCTCCCGCACTTCCTGCCAGCGGGTAAGCAGCAATGCCGCAAGCCCCGAGGCCAGGATCAGACAGGCAACGATCCGCATACCGATTAACGCGCCCGCGATCCTTCTTTCCGCAGCCTGTCTTCTAAGCAACCCGGCCTTCCACTGGTTGTATGGTTAACACAGAAGACATGAACCACAGAGGACACCGCAGGGTCACAGAGGAATAATCGATACCCCGCATACCTGTGGCCCCCTCTGCCGTGAATACTTTTCGGCTTAGCGGCTGCCCGCTTCAATCTCTATTCGCACCACCGCTTCTCCTGTGTTAGATTTAGCCTCTGCTTTGTGGATTTGCTTGAGAGCGGAGGATAGATACCTGCGGGACTTATTGAGGGCCACAGTTCGTTTGCGATATGCCTAAGCTGGTCCATTCCCACGTACTGCGATATGGCCTTGCCGTTGTATCCGTTACGGCATCAATGCTGCTCAGGATACCTCTTGCTGAGAAGCTCGGCTCATCAGTCCCTTTTCTGTTCTTCTTTCCTGCCCTCATGGTCAGCGGCTGGTATGGCGGGCTGGGGCCGGGGCTGCTGGCCACGCTCCTGAGCGCCGCAGCCGCGTTCTACTTTATCTTGGAGCCCGGTTACTCTTTTGCCCTCACTAATGCCGGAGATACCTTCACCCTTGTCTTATTCATAATCGTCGGCGTATCCATGAGCCTCTTCAGCAGCCAATGGCAAAAGGCAAAAGAGTCGTTGCGCCAGAGCGAAGAGCGTTTCGCCAAAGCCTTTCAGGCGAGCCCGCTCGCGCTGACGATCACCTCTCTTAGGACAGGGCGGCTACTTGAGGTCAATGAAACCTTTACCCGGCTCTCAGGCTACACGCGTGAGGAGGCGATCGGACACACGACTCTGGAGCTGGGTCTATGGTCCAGGCCGTCGGACCGCGATGAGGAGCTGGCAATCGTCTCCAAGCGGGGACAGGTGCGCAGTATGGAATACCGCTTCCGCATGAGGGACGGGAGGGAGCTGGTCGGGCTGCTGTCGGCAGAGCAGATCGAAATCGACGGCGAGCTCTGCGCGCTTACAGTCATCGAAGACATAACCGAGAAGACGCGCGTGCAGGCCGAGCGCGAGCAGTTGCTTGCAAGCGAGCAAGAGGCGCGGCGTCAGGCCGAAGTGGCGAATAGAATGAAGGACGAGTTTCTCGCGACGGTCTCGCACGAGCTGCGCACGCCGCTCAATGCTATTATGGGCTGGGCCGGGGTCCTGCGCAGGACGAATCTTAACGAGTCGGATTTGAGCCGGGCGATCAGGGTTATAGAGCGGAACGCGAGATCGCAGTCCCAGCTCATAGACGACCTGCTCGACGTCTCGCGCATAATAACAGGCAAGCTGCGCATCGATCTCCACCCGGTCGATCTCACGTCCGTGGTAGAGGCCGCC
>DASTET010000675.1:0-4371 GCA_035709445.1 Blastocatellia bacterium
AGGCTCTCTTCTGCTATCTTGAACGACAGCGCCGGATCTTTCTCAACCGTCTCGCTCGCCACTCTCAATCGCAATGCAGCTTCCATATTCGGTTGTACCCTATGCCGGGCAGCATTGAGACCGGGCTGCCGCGTGGCGTTCAAGAAGTCCAGAGCAAGGAGAGGGTCGAGCCGGGAAGCAGTTTGAAGAATCTGCTGGCGCAGCTCAAGTAGCCGGTGGCTAGAGACATCGAACCGAGGATCGGCAGGATCAAGACCGGCCACGATCTCGCCAAGCCCCCTCGCGGCTTCTTCGATGAGGGCGCGAGCCTTCTTCTCATCATGATTCCAGAGCGTTTCGCCTGCGGTGGCCAGGAGGCGTATGCGGTTCTCCGGCGAACGGAGCGCGCGCGCGTCCTTTATTATCTCAGCCATAAGCTCCAATGCCTTGCCTTCACGCTCATCTTCTGCGTTCTTCTGCTCGCCCGGCTTAAAGACATCTCTAGAGCCCGGTGATTGTGCGAGGGCGGGCTCGATGATTGCCAGGAGCATCAGAAGCAGAACAAGCTGTCTTCTTTTATTCATAACGGCCCCCGATCAGCGAATGCTAATACTAGAATGAGACTGACGACCGATGTTGCAGCCACTTTAGTAATCAGCCGGTAGCGTGTTGCGATGCGAAACCATGAGAAATAAACTTAGAGTCCTAGCATACCATGAGCTCATGGAGGCAGCATTGAATAAAATCGAAAGAGTCAATCACGCGCTCAGGGGTGAAGAGGTTGACCGCCCGCCCTTCAGCTTCTGGTATCATTTCGGGCTTCAGCACATGCCGGGAAGAAAGCATGCCGAAGCAGAAATAGATTTCTTTCGCGCCTACGATCTCGATTTCTTGAAAGTTATGAATGACTATTCGTATCCGTTGCCTCGGGGATTAGAATCGCTCGAGACCGAAACCGATTGGAAGACTGTAGAGCCTGTAAGAGCAGACGACCCCTGCTGGCAGCAGCAACTCGAAGCAATCTCTCTGATAAATGACGCCATAGGAGAGCAGGCGTTATTTATCGATACGATCTTCAGCCCGTGGACCACCGCGCGGAGACTTGCGCGAGGAGGCAGTATTACCGAAGCTCGCAGTCGCTTTCCTGAAGCGCTGCTGTCTGCGATGGAAGCCATAGCCGAATCTCTGGCCTCTTACGCAAAAGAGGCCGTAGCGCGCGGCGCATCGGGCATATTTCTTTCGCTCGGGGCAGCTACTTATGATCTCATGTCCCCCGAAGAGTACGCCATATGGGGCCGCCCGTTCGACCTCAAGGTACTTGAAGCGGTACAGCAAGCTCCCTTCAATGTGCTTCATATTCACGGCTCAAACATCCATTTCGATTCGCTGCTCGACTATCCGGTGAGCGCCATCAACTGGTCACACTATAACACCGCTCCCAGGCTCGCCGAGGGTCGCAAGAAGTTCCGGGGGGCCGTGATAGGCGGCGTTAATGAATCTACCGCAGCCCACATATCTGCGCCCGAAATATCCCAGCAGGTTTCAAAATCACTGAAGGAAACCGGCGCGCGCGGGCTTATCGTCGCTCCCGGATGCTCAGTTCCCACGGACACGCCCGAGCGAAATCTTCGAGCGATCCGAGGCGCCCTCGAAGAGAGCGCGGAGTGAGACTGCCGAGCTCGTCATCAGAAAAGATAATAGGGGCCAGAGCCAGGCCCCCTCTCTTATTTTGAGGTATTGTTACCGGGTTATGAGGCTATCGCTGTGCCGTCGAGAAAGGCGCGCAGCCGTCGCGAGCGGGACGGATGACGGAGCTTCGCGAGAGCCTTGGCTTCGATCTGACGTATGCGCTCGCGGGTGACGTTGAAGTGCTTGCCCACCTCTTCGAGAGTACGCTCCTCGCCCGATTGATCGAGACCGAAGCGCATCTTGATAATCTCCTTCTCGCGCGGAGTGAGAGTAGACAGCACATCCTCGGTCAGCTCGCGGAGGTTGTTCGTAATAGCGGTCTCTGCAGGGTTCGCCGAGCGACGGTCTTCGATAAAACTGGCGATGGTAGTTTCGCCATCGTCGCCGATCGGCGTCTCAAGCGAGATGGGCTGCTGCGCGATCTTTAGCGCCTTCCGGACCTTCCAGGCAGGCATATCCACGCGGCGGGCCAACTCTTCGTGCGTAGGCTCCCGGCCAAGCTCCTGGACCATCAGCCTTTGGGTTCGAAGTATTTTGTTTATGACTTCGACCATGTGAACAGGGACGCGGATCGTCCGGCCCTGGTCGGCGATGGCGCGCGTGACGGCCTGGCGTATCCACCACGTAGCATAAGTCGAAAACTTATACCCACGCCTCCAATCGAATTTTTCGACCGCGCGCATCAAACCGATATTGCCTTCCTGGATCAGGTCGAGAAAGTGCAGCCCTCGATTTATATAGTTCTTGGCAATCGAGATGACCAGTCGAAGATTTGCTTCGATCATCTCTCGTTTTGCCTGCTCTACCTCGGCTTCCGCCCCCACTATCGTCTGGTAAGTACGTTTCAAGTCGACGGCGGAGGCTGAATAATGCCGCTCTATCTCGCGAATAGATTTGCGCAGAGCACGCTGCTGTCGTTTCAGCTCGTCGATATCCTTACGCCGTTTCGATTCGAGCGCACGCTCGACCCGCGCAAGCTCGGTCTCCGTTTCACGAATCTGCTTGACTACAGATTCGATAGCCTCCATAAAGCGGCGTCGCGCTTCGATGGTAAAAGTGAACGCCCTGACGCGCCTGGACATATCGATGAGCTGATGCGCATACTGCCTACGAAGCTTTTTGACCTTCTTCGAGGACTTCGGCTCAGCATCGATCTTCGCGCCGAGTTTGACGAGCCTGTCGTGCGCTTTGATTATTTCGTCGAACTCTGCCAGCACGCGCAGACGTATCTCTTCGCGTTGCTCTTCCAGAGCTTCTTCGGCCTCAGGGTCTGTCGCAATATCTACGACATCCTGAGGATTGATCTCACCTTCGTTTAGCTGAGAATAAAGGTCTCTTATCTCCTCGATCGTAATAAATGAGCGAGAGAGAGCCTTGTAAATCCGCTTGTTGCCCCGCTCGATCCTCTTGGCAATGCGAATCTCGTCCTCACGTGTGAGCAGAGGGACCGAACTCATTTCGCGAAGGTAAAGCCGCATCGGATCAAGCGATTCGTCTTTTCCGGGCTCAAGGTCTACGTCGACTTCGTCAACCGCTTCTTCTGTAACCTCCGGAGTCTCTTCCTCTTCTACATTAACGCTCTCCCAGAGTGACTCGGTGGCATCTTCATCGATTTCGGCAACAATCCGCTCAATCCCCCCCGCCGGACCAAAATCTTCCTGGCTCTCGTCGGGGCTCACTATGAGAATATCCTTGTCCATCCTGACTTTCATTCCGCCTTTCGGTATCCACCACTATTAGACCGAACTAAAAGGCGCCCCCTTCTAACAGCGGCGCCTCTCTCATTATCATCAACCCTCTAAATAATGGTTGACATCCTGTAATGCATTACATAATATAACATGCAAAGATATATAATACAAGATAGTTATCGAATTATCTAGATGCAAATAGAGGGGGAATGGATGTCTTCTGAAGAAAGGGTAAGTGGTAGCGACACCGATATTTACGAGCAGTTAACCACGGCGCGCAATTATCTGCGAACGTTGGACGATTTTTACGCAAGGGCCGCGGCGGCTCAAAACACGACACTGGAGCACTATCAGGTTCTACTTGCTGTATACTGCCTGGGAGAGACCAATACGCCCCTCAGGATGCTTGCGGAACATCTGGTAAGGGATCGCACAGCGACCGGGCAGCTCTGTAAACGCATGCAACAGCTTGGCTTATTAGATTTAACATATGAGTCTAACTCTCACCGGCCCCAGCTTTTAGTTTCACTGAGCGAAAAAGGGATGCAGGTGCTCAAGGCCATTACAGAAGACGGCCTTCGGAACCGCGATCAGTATTTGAACTCACTGCCGCCTGACAAACGCCAGTACCTTGCCGAAGCAGTACGTTTTTCATGGCTTGACGGTCTGGAACAGAATGCGTCGTTTTCGCGTCAGAAAATTCTGACGGGACATTAGGCCCATCTGGCCCCGAGGTGAACAATAAAACGTGCGAATATATGAGATTAATACTCGTCTGCACTGCCAGCAGTTCGACCAGGTCTCCCAGAGTGAGTTAAACGAGTTATCCAGATTGGGGTTTGATGCCGTCTGGTTTATGGGGGTCTGGCAGATAAGCGAAGGCGCGCTGAAAATATCACACATCGTATCGGAAGATTTTGAAGGCTCTCCTTACGCCGTCCCCAGATACCAGATCAATCGCTCGCTTGGAGGCAAGAGCCAGTTCAAGTCTCTTGTAAAACGCGCGCATAGG
>DASTET010000676.1:0-4905 GCA_035709445.1 Blastocatellia bacterium
CCTGTCCGTTTTCCCTGGCACGAATAAAAAGGGAGGAGCCGCGTGGCTCCTCCCTTAAGTTTTTGCGCCCGAGCGCAGCCGGCTAGAAGATGAACTTCAAGCCGAACTGTATGGCGCGGCGAGCGTATTCAACGCCGGTCAGATCGTTGAAGCCATCATCGAGACCCGCGTCATCTACGAAGATGTCAGGCACCGCGCCTTGCGCGATGAACCCGACGCCGGGGTTCGGATGGTTCAGAGCGTTGAACATATCGAAGCTGAACCGCAGCCTCATGTTCTCCTTGATACGGAAGTTCTTGAAGATGCCAAGGTTCAGGTTGTTGAGCCTCTTGCCGGTCTCGATTCCGCGCGGCGATGTGCCGAACGGAGTGCCGAATATCCTGGCAGCTCCCGGTCCGTTGAATATGTAGCGGACCTGGTCCGTGGTCACTCGGACGAGGTTGTCATTACCCTGAAGCTCGTTCAAGGACCAGAACCCGTTTATGTCCTGCACCGGCACGCCGAAGATCATCGCCGCGTCGACCTGGCTGATGGCCACCGACGAGCGCGGAGCATCCGGGTTCCCCCTGAACGGGCGTAGGCTGTCCAGGCCTAAGAACGAGCCGTCCCAGGTCGTGTCGTCGTAGCTGCGGTTGATACCCAGCCCGAATACATTGAGGAACTGAGAAGGCGTGAAACGCAGGCCGTTGGCCAGGAAGTAGGTCCCGTTCAACTGCCATCCGCCGAGGATGTTGCCGACCACTCCTTCTTGCTGCCTGAAGAGCGGCACGTCCCAGATGAAGTTCATCGAGAAAGCATGCCTGCGGTCGAAGCCGGAGAAGCTCTTCTCAAGCGAGTTGATCCCAAACGGGTTCTGAGGAGCAGCCGACTCCTGGAACGAGAAGACCTCGCTGGCGCTGTCGAGCGCCTTCGACCAGGTGTATGACATGCCCCAGTTGAGCTGGTTCGCAATACGCCCCTGATAGCGAGTCTGGAGCGAGTGGTATATGGAGTTGGCCGTGTTCTCGCGCGCGCGGACAAGGCCCTGCGGCAGGAGGCGACCATTGCACTGCGCAGCTTCGTTCAGCGTCACAGTGGCCGGATTATCCACGCAAGCGCCCTGTCCTGCCACCTGCGGCGTCAGACCCTGCGGCAGGAACTGCGGGAAGCCCGGGAAGGTGAAGGCGCCGATTCCAGGCACGTTGGCAGTGAACCCGTTCAGCAGGCGATCAATACGCGGGTTGCGGTTGAGCGTCTGGAACAGGCCCGTGCCCTTGGTCGCCACCCAGCGGGCTTCAACCACGTTGTCGCGGCTGATCTCGCGCTGAATGCCGAACGAGAACTGCTGGGCATACGGCAGGTAGAAATCCCTCGACACCTGGGTCTGTGCGAAGAACCTCGGGTCGAACGTGTTCACGGCTATGATTTGGTTCGCGCGGGCGAATTCCTGAACCGCCGCCCCTGTAGGCGTCCCCGACGGCAGCGGGAATACGACATTGCCCGTCGCCGGGTTGAGCGTCGTGTTGAGGAAGACCAGCGGCGACGAGGTCGAAATGTTCAGAAGCAGGTTATAGAACGGCGGATCGTAGGCTATCGAGTAGCCGCCGCGAATGACCGTGCTGTCCTGCTCGCCGAATAACATCCTTCCTATCCCCGTGTCGCCAAAACGCGGACGATAGGCGAATCCGATTCTGGGCGCGAAGTTGTTCTTGTCCGCATCGAGCTTCGGGAATATGCGGGTCTCGAGCGGCAGGCTCTGACGCCAGATGGCCGTCGAAGGATCCGACTCGCGCTCGAGGGTGAGGTCGTGCAGAGTGTTGATGGGCTGCCCGATGTACTCGTAGCGAACACCGAGGTTCAACGTCAGGTTGTCTTTGATCCGCCAGTCGTCGTTGAAGTAGTAGAACTGGTCGGTCTCTTTGTAGCTGATTGCGACCGTGCCCGACGCGAGATTCACAAACGACGGACGGTTCTGTTCTACAGATGTTCTGCTCGGGAAGCGGAACGCGCCGTTGGCGTTGGGCAGGAACGGGACCGTGTTGTCCAGACGGCGGATGTCCGCGCCCATCTTCAACTGGTGCTTGCCGACCGTCTTGGAGAAGTTGTTTGTAAACTGATAGACATCAACCGTGCGGCCCTGCGGCAGGTTGGTGGCCGCCCCGATCGTCTGAAGGGATGCGCCGCCGCTGCTTTGGAAGCCGGTGAAGCTTATGTTGGCAAGTGACTCCTCGAACGCGTCCAGCGGGTCGGTGATGCATCCTATCTGACCTTCACAGCCGCCGCCGAAGATCACGTCCAGGCGGTTGAAGTTGAACCGGAACTCGTTGACCGAGGTTCCTGACAACTGGCTCGTCCACTGGAATGTGCTGATCTTGCTTTCGACCGGTATGTCGGCAGTGAAGCCGTTGGACCCGCCAAGCGCGTCCTGGTTGTCGGCGCTTTGATAAAGCTGGCGGAACCAGATCGAGTTCCTGTCATTGATCGTCCAGTCGCCGCGCGCGCTGAACTCCGGCGCGTTGAACGGGGTCGCAAACTCACGCTCAGGGTAGGCGACGCGGAACGTCTGGCCCAGGAGGGTGATCGTTTCGTTTGTGGGACGGTCGGACCGCTCCCTGATGTTTCCGAAATCGGTGATGGCGAAGGCCGAGAAGTTGCGAAGCACCTGAAGCGCAGGGTTCGAGGCGAACCCCGGCAGCGACTCAAGCCGCGACAGCTCTTCGGGCGCTATGGTCGGGTTGCCTGACCGCCCTATGGCTATCTCGCGGCCGGTGATCCGCTGGTAGCTGGCGAAGAAGAATATCTTGTCCTTCCAAACGGGGCCGCCTATCGTCCCGCTGTAGACGTTATAGAGGAAAGGCGTGGGGTCTTCAAGATCGCCGCCGCGCCTTTCGATATTCGTAAGCGAGTCGAAATTCTTGCGGTCGCGGTGCCACCAGGCGGCAGTGCCGTGAAATTCGTTCGTGCCCGCCTTGGTGATGATGTTGACGATAGCGCCCTGGTTGCGGCCATACTCGGCGGAGAAGTTGTTGGTGATGACCTGAAACTCGGCAACTATGTCCTGGTTATCTACGAAGTAGTTGGGACCGCCGATTGAAAGGTCGTTGTTGTCCGCGCCGTCTATCGTGAAGTTATTCGACCGGGCGCGGTTGCCGTTTACGGAAAGCGTCGTTCCGTTCGAGTTGACGTTGCCAAATCCCGGGACGATGCCGGGCGCAAGCAGCGCCAGCGTGTCGATGCCGCCGCCCGCAATGTTCGAAGGCAGATCGGCCACCTTGCGGCTCTCGAAGGTGTTCGAGATTTGCGCCTGTTCTTTCTGCACAAGCTCAGCGCCGCTTGCCGTCACCGTGACGGTCTCGGTTACCTGGCCCGCTTGCAGGATCGCGTCAAGCTGGTTGACTTGTCCCGCCTGGACACTCACCCCCTGGAACTCTTGCCTCTTAAATCCCTGTTTCTCAACTATAAGCAGGTATGTGCCCGGCAGAAGATTTGGGAAGCTGTAGAGTCCCTCGGCGTTCGACTTGCTCTTGTTTTCTACTCCAGTGCCGGTGTTTCTTGCCGTTACGTCCGCATCAACAACGACAGCACCGTTCTGGTCTGTCACAACTCCTCTCAACGAGCCCGCCGTGGCTTGCGCCATCGCGGCGGGCACTGTAAAGGGGAAAACCAGCGTTGTCAGTATCAGAAAAATAGCTGAAAAGGTCAGCTTCTTCATTCGGCGAAGTTGCTTCATATCTCCTCCTTGAGTCTTGATTACCAACTGGGCTGCAGCGTTTAACCTAAAAACGCGACGACTATAACCATTTTCTCATCTAGCTCGCCGCACTTGGTGATTTGAGTAATTACCCGATTAGATGTGGAGCAAGGTTTGCTCGCAATAATTATGCCAGGAGGGTGATCGCTTGTAACCGCTTTATTAACAAAGGATATATTGATTGCTGAGTTCGATAGAAGAGCAGGTTATTCAAAAAAATGGAAGTTTGTCCAAAAATATGAATCTTGAGAACCACCATTGTGGCCAGGACCGGGGGGCGGGATCGGATGTAAACTCAGACCGCCTTCGGGGGAGCGGAATTTCCTTCCGCCCGTAGACGGCAGGCTTTTTCGAGCATGCTCACAAGCGATTGCCCGCCGTGACAGACCCTTATCCCAAGCTCGCGCTCAAGGTCGTCGAGCGTCAGATCGTCAAGAAATATGTAGCCCTGTTTCAGACAGGCCTGTTCGGGGACTAGCAGAAAATCGCCTTCGATAATGTCTCGCGCCGAGAGAAGATCGCCCCCTGCCATAAGCCCCGCTACCGTGACTTCCGGGCCAAAGAAGCGGTTCTCGACGCTTACGGCCTTCAGTCGCGCGCCGAGCCTCGCATTCACCTCTTCGATAAATCCTGCCAGCACCGGATAAAACAGCCCGCCCGTCGCGACCGTTCCATGAAGCGAGCCTGGCTCTATCGATAGCTCCGAAGCGAGGTCGCGCCGAAGCGCCCTCTTCGAATCTGCGATAAACCGGCGCACCATCCCCACGCCGTCCTCGATCTGAGGATAATCGCCGTAGTGCGCGCGGCCCGGTACGCCGATGCCTGCCCGCAGGTAGAATTCGTCGGCCAGAAAGACAAAAGTCGAGCCGAACCGGCGGCGGAACTCGCGCTGGAGAGGGCGCATCTCTTTTATGAGCGCGCGAGAATAATCGTCCGTGACAGGAGTCAGCAGGTGATAATAATTGTGCAGCCTGGTAAAGACGACCGGGACGACGGCGACGCTCGTAAGCCCGGGGTGCAATTCGGCCAGGTCGCTTATCGTGCGACGGAGCACCGCGCCGTCATTGATCGTCGGGCAGAGCACTATCTGCGCGTGTAGCTCTATGCCGTGCTCGATCAAGTAGCGCATCTTGGCCGTCACATCATCGGGCCGCTTTCGACCGAGCAGGTAGCTG